>JALSSK010000072.1 GCA_026984335.1 Rhodothermales bacterium | reverse complement strand
GGCTCTCGTGGGCATCTTCTGGTACGGCGGCGCCGAAGTGCTGGCGGGACGCCTCACCGCCGGCGACCTGGTGGCGTTCATCTTTTATGCGTTCAACATCGCGCGCGGCGTCGGCGGCATGACCCGGCTCTACGCCACGTTCAACGGGGCCGCCGGCGCCTCGGAGCGGCTCTTCGAACTGCTCGATCAGGAGCCCGAAATCCTCGACGACCCCGCCGCGACCCCGTTGCCGCCCGTGCGCGGGGCGGTGCGCTTCGAGGACGTCGCGTTCCGTTATGACGAGGGCCTTCCGGTCCTTCAGGACATCACCTTCGCCGTCGAGCCGGGGCAGACGGTGGCGCTCGTGGGGCCGAGCGGCGCGGGCAAGACGACGCTCCTCAACCTCATCCCCCGTTTCTACGATCCCACCGACGGGCGCATCCTGATCGACGGATACGACGTGCGAAAGGTGCGCATCCGGTCGCTTCGCGAGCAGATCGCGCTGGCGCCGCAGGAAGTTCACCTGTTTAACGATACGATTCGGGAGAACATCCGGTACGGTCGGCTGGAGGCCTCGGAGGCCGAGATCGAGGCGGCGGCGCGGGCGGCCAACGCGCACGTGTTCATCGAGGCGATGCCGAACGGGTATGACACCCGGATCGGCGAGCGGGGCGTCAAGCTGAGCGGGGGGCAGCGACAGCGCATCGCCATCGCCCGCGCGCTCCTCAAAGATGCGCGCATCCTCCTTCTCGACGAGGCTACCTCTTCGCTCGACTCGGCCTCGGAAGCGCTCGTGCAGGAAGCCCTCGAACGGTTGATGCAGGGCCGCACGACGTTCATCATCGCGCACCGCCTGGCCACCGTTCAGCACGCCGACCACATCCTCGTGCTCGACGAGGGACGCATCGTCGAGCGGGGCACGCACGACGAACTCACGGCCCGCAACGGGCTCTATCGCCAACTGGCGGCCCTTCAGTTCCGCGAGGCGATCTCGCTCGACTGAAACCGCGCCGCACCTCGTGCGACTTCGACGCTTTTCGCCTATATTGGAGGACGCATACGGCGCTCGCGAGACGCCGCTTGCGAGACGCCGCTCACCCCACTTTTCGTAAGGATGGAAGTACTCTCAGATCCGTCGCGCGCGCAGGCTTCGAAGGATGCGCCGCGAAAGAGCCGAATGGGCGATAAGCAACCGGGCGGTCCTGCCGCTGTGAAGAAGAAAAGCCGTCATCGGAAGCGCCGTCGCGGGCTGCCGGCGCAGGTTGTCTCTGCGCTGCTCATCCCGCTCGGGCTGGCGAGCGCCGGGGCGGTCTTCGTGGGGGGCAAACCGATGGCGGCGCTTGCGGCGGTGGTGTGCCTGCTTATCGTGTGGGCGCTGTACGTGAACGACCGGAAGGGCTTCGTTCGCTCGAAGCAGATGCGCCGCGCCCACGAGCCCCGGCGTCACTTCGTCCCGCTGGAGGTGATCTTCCTTTTCGTGCTGATTCTCCTGAACGTGGTTGCGGTGGCGTACGTGTTCGTGACCCTGTGAGGGGCGCGCCCTTTATTGTCCCACGAGGAAGACGGCATTGGCGAAGAGGAGGCGGCCATTGTGCCAGAACGCGCGGAAGAGGGGATCGTCCGTCATGTAGACGACCCGCCCGCGACCCATCTTCTGAACGCCGAAGACGAGCGTGTCCCTGAGTTTGGCGCGGGCGCGGTAGCCCGCGAAGCCGCTCACGAGCGCATCGCCTTCGAGGACGCCCACGTTCCAGTCGTCGTCGTCTTCGAGGAAGGCGAAGGCGTTGTCGCTCCGTTTGAGGGTGAAGTACCCATCGTCGTAGCCGAAGGCGAGCGGGTGCGTGGCGTCCATGCGGACGCGGAAGATCGCGCCGGGCACTTCGTCCGAGATGGAGGCGCGTTCGCGGTCCCCGAAGCGGGAGAGGGCGGTCGCATCCGCTTCGAGTTCGTCTTCGTCTTCGTCTTTGCTTTTTCGTTTGAGGTGGAAGCCGTCCTTCCCGGCGAGGGCGGCGGCGGCTCGTTCCATGGCGATGAGCCGTCCGCCGCGCCGGACCCACGCCCGGAGGTCGTCGAGGCGGCGCTCGGTGAGGAAGTTCCCGTAAGAGCCGTTCGGAAGGACGAGCACGTCGTAGTCGTCGAGGTCGAGGGCGCCGAAGTCGTCGGGATCGACGAGGGTGACGGCATAGCCGAGTTGGCGGTCGAAATAGTGCCACACCTCTCCGGCGGCGGTGGAGGCGACGGGCGCGCCGGCGAGCACGAGCACGCGGGGCTTCCGGAGGAACGGCACGTCGTCCGAGCCGAAGTCCGCCCCGCGCGCGACGAAGCCGGTGGCGACGGCGTGGAGCGGTTGCCCGAGGTCGGCGGCGGCTTTCCGGACGACGGCGTCGAACCGCGCGCCCATGGCTTCGTTGCCCCTCCGCGTGAGGATGAGCGTGCCGGGCGCGTAGGCTTTCCCGTCGATCTCGAAGGGCTTCGCGGCGAAGCGGAGCTTGACGCCGGCTTCGAGCACGGCGGCGAGGAAACGGACATCTTCGAAGCTCTTCCACTCGGCGAGGTAGGCGTACGGACGCTCGAGCGCGGGCGGCTCCGGCGCGGCGTCCGGCGGGGTGCGTGTGTCCGGCGCGAGGCGCTCGGTGAGGGCGAAGGCGTCGAGGCCGTACGCATACGGGAGCGCCCACGCCGTCACGTCGTACGTGAGCGAGTCGGCCAACTCGGCGCGCGGTTCGAAGAGCACCTTGACGAGCACCGACTTCGGCTGAAACGCGCTCACCACGAGGTCGCCCGGCTCGACGGAGACGGCGGTGGTTTGCCCGGAGACGTAGTCGAAGCCGCGCGCCGCGCGCCCTTGGGCGGCGTACCCGAAGGCGATGCCCTGTCCTTCGAGCAACGCAGCGAGGGCGTCGCGCTTGTCCGTGTTCGCGCCCTTGACGACGTACGTCTTGTACGGCCCCGGCGGATCGTTTTGCGCCCGCTCATAATACGCCCGAAACTCCTCGAGCACGCGGTCGTGGCGCCTCGCCGTTGCCTCGACGGTCGAGAGGCCGGTGGTGTGGTGGTGGGCAATGCGGTCGGCGAGCGTGAGCGTGTCGCCCTCGGCGGTGCGGACGGCAAGGCCGGCGCGCCCGCTGCCGCCCTGTTCGTACGTCATGCCGATGGCGCCGTTGAACGTGGGCCACGTGTCCCCGTAGCCGGGATAGAAGAGGTCGAAGACCTGCCGGGTGAAGTACAGCCATCCGCGCTCGTCGAAATACCGGGCATGGTTCTTCCCGATGATCGTCTGGAATTCGCGCTGCCACGGAGAGATGTCTTCGTGGAACGGCTCGGCGGCGGGCGCGAAATAGTACGGCTCATCGACGCCCTGCTCGTGAAAATCGACGTGCACGTGAGGAAGCCAGCGGTTGAAGAGCGGGATGCGCTGCCGGGTCTCCACCTGCGACATCCAGGCCCAGTCGCGGTTGAGGTCGAAGTAATAATGGTTGGCGCGTCCGCCCGGCCACGGCTCGTGATGCTCGCGAGCGTTCGGGTCGGGATTGGGCGTGCGCCCGACCGTTTCGTTGTACCAGTGCACGTACCGGTCGCGCCCGTCCGGGTTGATGCAGGGATCGATGACGACGACGGTGTTGGCGAGCCAGGCCTGCGTGCGCGAGTTGGCGGGATTGGCGAGGTCGTAGAGCGTCGCCATTGCCGCTTCGGTGCTTACGGCTTCGTTGCCGTGCACGTTGTAACTCAGCCACACGATGGCCGCCGTTGCTCCCGCGACGGCGCCGGGGGCCTGCCCGGCCATGCGCAGGTTGTTCACGCGAATCTCCTCGAGGTGGGCCTGGTTCTCCGGCGAGGTGACGAAGGCCACCATCAGGGGCCGCCCTTCGTACGTCTCGCCATAGCGCTCGATGCGCACGTTCGGCGAAGCGGCGGCTACGTGCTCGAAGTAGGCGACGACGCGGTGGTGCGGGGTGAACCGGTCGCCGAGTTCATAGCCGAGGAATTCGGCGGGGGAGCGGAGGGCGGTTTGCCCGAAGGCGGTGGCAGCGAGGAGGCCGATCAGTACAGACGCGGAAAGACGACGCACGTGCATGAGGGGAGGGGAAGGATGGAGAGGGACGGAACGGCCGCGCCGGCGAGGGCAGGCGGCGGAAAGGTACGCGCACGAGCCGGGTATGCGCAATGCCGGGCGTCGTCTTTCCGGTCGCTCATGCCGGCCCGGCGTCCGGGACCTCGCCCATCGTGGCGTTCCCGGCCGGGGCGCTCTCCTCCGTGGCGATGAGCGGCGCCTCGCGCCGACGGACGGCCTCGAAGAAGGCGACCTCGCTGCCGAACCACCCGACGGTCGCGGCGGCGCGGAGGAGCAGGAAAAGCTGTTGAAGGAGAAACAGACCCCAGATCCCGTTCATCTCGAAATCCAGCACTATCGGCAGGGCCAGCGCCACGGCCGCGAGGAGGAACCAGACGCCGTAGAGCGGGAAGGCCTGCGCGTGTCTGAACGGCCACGTGACGCCCGCCAGAAAAGCGCGCGTGACCTTCCGCTCTTCCACCACGAGCGCGATCCGTCCATAGTCGTGCAGCAGGTCGATGAAGGCGAGGCCGAGCACCACCAGCGTCGGCGCGAGGACGAAGAAGACCCGGAAAGCGCCTACCTCACCGTTCCACACCACGGCCAGCCCCACCGACAGGAGGGCGACGCCGCCCAGCCACACGAGCACGAGCAAGCCGTAGAGCAGGCCGAGCCCGACGGCGCGCGCGGCATAACGCCCCACGCCCGCCCAGAACGAACGTCCCCCGCCGTCGCGAAGCGCGTGGATCAGCCCCACGCTCCACCCGGCTTTCCAGACCAGATACAGCGGGATCATCCAGAACAACTGCGTCCGGAGCGCCGACAGGACGAGGCCCGCCTTGTCCAGAATGTCCGCCCAGAGGACGACGTCGAACTGCTGCGCAAGCTCGGAGCCGAAGCCCGACGGTCCCACCACGTTGCTGAGCGCCATGTAGATCGGCAACGCCAGGAGGAAGGCCAGACACAGATGGACGGCATAGATCAGCACGACCAACCCGGGACGCTTTTGGACGGCGGAGAAGCCCGCGCGAAAGCTGTTGATGAACATGATGGCTTGACGAGGATCGTGGAGACGGTCGGGTCAGAAAAGGCCGGCGATGAGATAAAAGACCTGTTGAAGCAGGGAGGTGAGGTCCAGTTGCTCCTTGCGGGCAAGCGTGTTGTCCGTTCCCGCGATCTTCCGGTTGTCGAGGCGGTTCACGTCGAGGCGGACGGCGTTGTCGGGGTCGAGATAGGCTTCCGCGGCGCGCGCGGCTTTGTGGAAGGTGAACCGTTTCCACGCATCGACCCCGTCCCAGGCCAGACGTTCCTCCGAGCCGTCCTCGAACCGCACGAGGAGCGTCTGCGGAAAGACGCCGTCCTGCTTCCGATGAACCTCCACCCGGCTCTCGTACCAGTCGCCCTCGGTTCCCTCCGGAGGCTCGGCTTTGGACGAACGCAGCGAGGCGACTTCATAATCCACCACGGCGACGCCGTAGACGTACTGGTCGAAGAACCAGCCGAGATCCATGCCGGAAACCTCCTCGGCGACGGCGATGAAGTCGCGCGTGGTCGGATGACGGAAGCGCCAGCGGTCATAGTACGTCTGAAACACCTGATCCGTCGTTTCGCGGCCGAGATAGTTTTCGAGCGTGAGGAGCAACGTGGCAGGCTTGGCATAGGTGGCCTTGCTGTAATCCTCCGCATCCTCGTATTCCCAGGCGCGGGTGAAGACGGCCCCGCGGTCCGGCGCGTTTTTGGTGTACATCAGGCGCTGCATGCCCTCGTCGCTGACCTGAATGTACGGCAGCTTGACGACGGCGCCCGGCCCATAGGCATCGTCCATGATGCGGGCCTCGAAGTAGGAGTTGATGCCCTCGTCGAGCCAGGCTTCCTCGAACTCGTTGCTGGCGATCATGCCGTAGAAATACTGATGGCCGAACTCGTGCACGGTGACGAGTTCCGGAAGGCGCATCCATCCGGGCATCTTGTACGTGGTCCCGCAGGTGATGAGCGTCGGGTATTCCATACCGTTGCTCCCCCCGATGCCGTCGACGAGGGTGAGCGTGGTGTACGGGTACTCACCCACCCAGGCGTCGTATCGGTCGAGCGCGGCCTTCACGGCTTTGAAATGGCGCTCGGCCTGTGCCTTGTGATGGGGCTGAAGGAGCAGCCGGAGGTTGACGTGTCGCCAGGTGTCGGTGTATTCGAGGAAGTCGGGGCTGGCCGTCCACGCGAAGTCGTGCACGTCGTCGGCCTGATACGTGAGGGTGCGCGCGCCGGCTTCGGTCGTCTCGTTCACGCGCACGCCGGAAGCCCCGACGACGTACGCCTCGGGGACGGTCATCGTCACCCGGTACGTGCCGAAGTCGGCGTAAAACTCGGTGTTGGCGTGGAACTGATGGGTGTTCCACTGCCCGTGTGGGGCGTCGGCGGGGACGTAGCGCACGCCCGGCTCTTCGTAGACGCCGAGCTTCGGAAACCACTGCGCGACCATGAAGAAGCGGTGGCCCTGTTCGGTCTCGGCCCAGCCCGTCCGCGCGACGACCTTGGGCATGAGGGCCGTGAAGTCGATGTCGAGCGCGATGGTCTCGCCGGGGGCTACGGGGCGGGGCAGCGTCACCGCGATGACGGTCTGATCGTCCGGGTTGCCGTCGTCGGGTTGGATGAAACGGATACGGTCGGTGAGGTCGGTCTCCTCGGCGCTGTAGGCGCCCGGCGGAGCGGTGTCGCCCGGTTGCGGGGGAGCGATCGCCATGCGGGTGACGTCGATGCCGCCCCAGACGTCCGTTCCTCTGGCCGAGAAGCCGCGATGCTTGCCGCCGCTCTCCCGCATGAACGTCGAGCGCTCGTTTTTGAAGGCGTTCAGGTACAGGTGAAACTGAAGCTCGCCGACGGGCGCCCTGTCGGGGTTGCGCCACGTGACGCGCTCGGAGCCTTGCACGGTGCGGGCCTCGGGGTCGAGCGTGGCGGTGATCGTGTACGAGACGCGGCGGTCGCTGAGGGGGCCGTCGGCGATGGTCGTGCGCGGCGCCGTGGCGGTGGGCTGAGCGAGAGCGGGCGCGAAGGGCAGAAGCGCCAGCGCCGCGAGGACGAAACAGATTCGGGACAGCATGAGCGGCATCCTGAGAGAGAAAAGGGCGGCTATCCTGCCTACGCGAGGCGGACAGGCGGGTTACGACCCGGCGACAAAGTACGGCTTCCCACCGAAAAAGGGGACGCCACCGCGAAGAAAAGCCGCGCGCGCGGGCGGGGCTCCGCTTCCGGCGGCATCTTCGGGACGGGACAGGCGTTTAAGCGCGCAGTCGCCCTTTTCACCACGCATTGCTCCGAAGCCCATGTCGTTCCCCCCCCGCGTCGAACTCTGTGAAGTCGGGCCGCGCGACGGCTTTCAATTCGAGAAGAAGCCCATCCCGACGGATCTCAAGCTCGAGATCATCGAGGGGCTGGCGGAGGCGGGGCTGAGGCGCATCCAGGTTGCGTCGTTCGTGCATCCGAAGTGGGCGCCGCAGATGGCGGACGCCGAGGCGCTCGTGGCGCGGCTCCCGAAGCGGGAGGGCGTCATCTATACGGGGCTGGCGCTCAACGTGCGGGGCCTCGAACGCGCCCACGCCGCCGGGCTGACGTACGTGGACCTCTCCATCGCCACGAACGAGACGCACAGCCGCGACAACGCGAACATGACGGTGGCCGAGGGCGTCCGCCAGGCCGAAGCGATGATCCGCCGCGCCCACGACTACGGGATGCAGCCGCAACTCGGCCTCCAGACCGTCTTCGGCTACGCCGCCCCCGGGGACACCCCCCTCGACTTCATCGTCGAGCTGTGCGGGCGCTTCTCCGCGCTCGGCGTCGAGTCGCTCTCGCTGGCCGACTCGACGGGCATGGCGAACCCGGTGATGATCCGCGAGCGGGTGGCGGCGGTGCGGGCCGTTATCGGGGAGACGCCGCTCGTGCTCCATCTCCACGACACGCGCGGCCTCGGCATGGCGAACGTCGTGGCTGCCCTCGAAGCCGGCGTCGCCCGGTTCGACACGTCGCTCGGCGGCATGGGCGGCTGCCCCTTCATCCCCGGCGCGACGGGCAACATCGCCACGGAGGACACGGTTTACCTCCTCGACCAACTCGGCATCGAGACGGGCATCGATCTCGAAAAGGTGGCCGCCTGCACGCTCCGCATGGAGGCGTTCCTCGGCAAGCGCTTCCCCGGCAAGATGCACCGGCTCGTGCGCCGGAACGTCACGGCTGTCTCCGAAGAAGAAGGCGTGCGATAGTCCTCCCTATCCTTCGGCGTACGCTTCCATCGGCGGGCAGGCGCAGACGAGGTGGCGGTCGCCGTAGGCGTCGTTGACGCGGCGGACGGCGGGCCAGAACTTGTTCGCGTGTGTCCACGGGGCGGGGAAGGCGGCCTCTTCACGCGAATAGGGGAGGTCCCACGCCTCGGCGGCCACGAGTGTGGCCGTGTGCGGGGCCTGCTTGAGGGGGTTCCGTTCGGGATCGGACGCGCCGGCCTCGACCTCGCGGATCTCGGCGCGGATCGCGATCATGGCCTCGCAGAAACGGTCGAGCTCGGCCTTCGACTCGCTCTCCGTCGGCTCGATCATGAGCGTGCCGGGCACGGGGAAGGACACCGTCGGGGCGTGGAAGCCGTAGTCCATGAGCCGCTTGGCGACGTCGATCTCGGTGATGCCGGTCAGTCGTTTGATGGGCCGGAGGTCGAGGATGAACTCGTGCGCCACGCGCCCGTGCGCGCCGGTGTAGAGGACGTCGTAGTGGGCGCGGAGGCGGTGCGCCATGTAGTTGGCGTTGAGGATGGCCGTTTTCGTGGCGCGGGTGAGGCCGTCCGGGCCGAGCAGGGCGATGTAGGCCCAGGAGATGGGGAGGATGCTCGCGCTCCCGAACGGAGCCGCCGCCACCGGCCCGATGGCCTGCGCGCCGCCGGTCTCGACGAGCGGGTGGCCGGGGAGGAAGGGCGTCAGGTGCTCGGCGCAGCAGATCGGCCCCACGCCCGGCCCGCCGCCGCCGTGCGGGATGGCGAAGGTCTTGTGGAGGTTGAGGTGGCACACGTCCGCGCCGAAGTCGCCGGGGCGGCACAGGCCCACCTGCGCGTTCATGTTCGCCCCGTCCATATACACCTGCCCGCCGTGCTCGTGCACGATGCGGCAGATCTCGACGATGCCCTCCTCGAAGACGCCGTGCGTGGACGGATACGTGATCATCAGCGCCGCGAGGCGATCGGCGTGCGCCTCGGCCCGGGCGCGGAGGTCGGCCAGGTCCACGTTGCCGTGCTCGTCGCAGGCGACGACCACCACCTCCATGCCCGCCATCACGGCGCTCGCCGGGTTCGTCCCGTGCGCCGAGGAGGGGATGAGGCACACGTTCCGATGCCCCTCGCCCCGGCTCGCGTGATACGCCCGGATGACGAGCAGCCCCGCGTATTCCCCCGACGCGCCCGAGTTGGGCTGAAGCGAGACGCCGGAGAAGCCGGTGATCTCGGCGAGCCACGCCGAGAGCTGCTCGACGAGGATCCGGTAGCCCTCCGCCTGTTCGGGCGGAACGAAGGGGTGGAGCCGGTTGAACGACGCCCACGAGACCGGCATCAGCTCGGCGGCGGCGTTGAGCTTCATCGTGCACGAGCCGAGCGGGATCATGCTCGTCGTCAGCGAGAGGTCGCGCGCGGCGAGGCGGTGGAGGTACCGCATCATCTCCGTCTCCGAATGATAGCGGTGGAAGACCGGATGCGTCAGGTACGGCGTCGTGCGGGCGAGCGGGCCTTCATAGCCGGCGTCCATCAGCCCGGCCAGTTCCTCGGCGGTGAAATTGAAGGCGCGGTCGTGCCCGAAGACGGCGAAGAGCGTGTCGAGTTCGGAGGCGCGGACCGTCTCGTCGAGGGCCACGCCTACGGAGCCGTCCTCGAAATAGCGGAGGTTGATGCCCTTCGCGTCGGCGGCTTCGCGGAGGAGCGCGGCGGAGCGGCTCCCGAGGTCGACGCGGATCGTGTCGAAGAAGTGATCGTGGCGGATCGAATGGCCGAGCAGCTCCAGGCCGTGGGCGAGCACCTTCGTCAGGTTGTGGATGCGCGCGGCGATGCGGCGGAGGCCGTCGGGACCGTGATAGACGGCATACATCCCGGCCATCACCGCCAGGAGCACCTGCGCCGTGCAAATGTTGGAGGTCGCCTTGGCCCGGCGGATGTGCTGTTCGCGCGTCTGAAGCGCCATGCGGAGCGCGGGCCGGCCGTCGGCGTCGATCGACAGGCCGATGATGCGGCCCGGCGTCTGCCGTTTGAAGCGCTCCTTCGTGGCGAAGTACGCGGCGTGCGGCCCGCCGTAGCCCACGGGCACGCCGAAGCGCTGCGTGCTCCCGACGGCCACGTCCGCGCCGAAGGCGCCCGGCGGCGTCAAAAGCGTCAGGCTGAGCAGGTCGGCGGCGACGACCACGTGCGCCCCGGCCTCATGCGCGGCGTCGCAGAAGTCGCGGTAGTCGTGGATCGCTCCGTCGGTGGCCGGATACGCCACGAGCGCGCCGAAGACCTCCTCGGTGAAAGCGAACGTGCGATGATCTCCCACGACGACCTCGACGCCGATGGGCACGGCGCGCGTCTGCACCACGGCGATGGTCTGCGGATGGCACGCCTCCGAGACGAAGAACACGTTGCGCGTCTTCCCTTTCGCCACGCGGTGGAGCATCAGCATCGCCTCGGCGGCGGCGGTGCCCTCGTCGAGGAGCGAGGCGTTGGCGATCTCCAGCCCCGTCAGGTCGATGACCATCGTCTGAAAGGTGAGGAGCGCCTCCATCCGGCCCTGCGAGATCTCGGCCTGATACGGCGTGTACTGGGTGTACCACGAGGGGTTCTCGAACACGTTCCGAAGGATGACCGGCGGCGTGATGGTGTCGTGGTAGCCCATGCCGATGAACGAGCGGCGGACCCGGTTCTTCGAAGCGATGGCGCGCGCCTCGTCGAGGAGTTCATATTCCGTGCGCGCCGGCGGCAGCTTCAGCGGGCGCGCGCTTCGGATGGCGGCGGGCACCGTCTCGTCGATGAGTTCGTCGAGGGAGGAGAGGCCGAGCGCGGCGAGCATCTGCGCCTCGTCCGCCTCCGAGGGTCCGAGATGACGGCGGGCGAAGCGGTCGGTAAACTGGAGGTCGATGGCCATGCGAAAACGTCGGGAAGGAGCGGGTTTGAGAATGCGCAAACGGGAAAGAAGGACGCCGGGAAAAGGGAGGGCGCACGCGCGGCCCCTCGGCGCGAAGGGCCGGATTTCACCGGCGGGCGATGCCTCGCGGGACGAGCGCGGATTGAACGACCGTCCCGGGCTCCTGTTCTGAAAAAAACCGGGTGCGAGGGAATTTCACGGGGGCCGTTCATCCGCGCGCTCAGGCTTCCGCGCGCAGGCGTTCGAGGGCGATGCTTGCCGCCTCCTGTTCCGCCCGCTTTTTGCTGGTCGCCGTTCCGCGTCCGTAGGGCTTGTTCCGGAGCATGACCTCCACGGTGAACGTCTTCTCGTGGCTCGGCCCCACCTCTTCGATGACCCGGTATCGCGGCTGGGGCCAGCCCTGCGCCTGCGCATATTCGAGGAGGAGGCTTTTGAAATTGTCGCGATGCTCGGCCAGTTCGTCGAGGTTGACGTGGTCGAGCATGGTGCGATGGATGAAGGCGCGGGCGGCTTCCGGCCCGAGGTCGAGGTAGAGCGCGCCGATGACGGCCTCGAAGGCGTCGGCGAGGATGCTCCGGTTGTCGCGTCCGGCCGTCTGCGCCATGTTCTCGCTCATCAGGATCAGCGCGCCGAGATCGATCTGCCGGGCGCATTCGGCCAGCGCCACGCCATTGACGAGCTTGGCCCGGAGGCGCGTCAGGAAGCCCTCGTCCCGGTCCGGGAAATGGTGATAGAGATAATCGGCGGTGACGAAGCCGAGCACGGCGTCGCCGAGAAATTCGAGCCGTTCGTTGGAATAGAGATGCGTGTCGGGTCTGCCCCGGAGCAGCGACCGGTGCGTGAGCGCCTGCTCGTACAGACGCAGATCCCGCACCTCCATGCCCACGAGCCGCTCGACGGCCTCCCGCGAGACGGCTCCGGCCTCGACGCTCGGGGAACGTTTGAAAAATCGGCGGAACGCCTTTCGAAGCGATGAAACCAATGCGACAGGCAAACTATGCGTTCGGATACCCGGGTGAAACCGGCGCGACCCGGCATGATCCGGCCCGATGATCCGACCTCCGTCCCTCCGGCATCACATGAGGTCGATGCATGATCTTGTGCGGGAAGATAGACGTTTCCCCGCAAAGATGGGAGCCGACCGCACCGGCGGGTTTACCGGAGCATGTTCCAGAACATGCGGTAGTCGTCGTTCGAAGGGTCGAGCTCGAGGAGGCGTTTCACGAGGGGGCGGGCCTCGGCTTTCCGGTCCGTGTTGAAATAGAGCGAGGCCAGGTTCGCCAGCGGGAGGATCGCGTCGGGGTCGAGCGCGAGGGCGGCGCGGAAGTCGGCCTCGGCGCCCGCCATGTCGCCGAGGAGCGCGCGGGTGAAGCCCCGGTCGTTATAGGCTTCCTCGAACTTCGGGTTGTCCGTCAGGATGGCGTCGAACGTGGCGAGCGCTTCGTCGAGGAGGCCGGATTGGCTGAGGGCCGCGCCGAGCTTGTTCCGGAAGCGGAGGTGCCCCGGCGCGTGGTCGACGGCGCGGCGGAAATACATCGCGGCGTCCTGGGGCGCGCCGGTGGAGAGGAACGCCTCGCCGATCCGGTACCACGTCCACGCATCGTCGACGGCGTTTGGGTCGAGCGTGGGCGCGAGCGTCTTGATCGCGCCGAAGTTCTTTTGCCAGAACCACAGCCGCACGAGCGAACGCGCCAGCTCCTGCGGCGTCTTCGTCCGTTGCGCTTGCTCCAGATAGGCGGCGGCGGAGTCGAGGAAGCCGGGATGGTTCGTGACCTCCTCATAGTACGTCAGAAACCCCTCGGCCACCTCCTCGGGCGGCGGCGACTTGTCGATCAGCGCCGCCAGTCGGACGAGCCGCTTTTGCGAAGCGTCGCCCTCTTCCGCCGAGAGGATCTCGATCTCGTCCGGCTTCGTGACGCGGATGAAGTGGTCGGTCACCTTCACGTGCGGGATGTCGATGGAGCCGGAGACGGGCATGTGGCACGAGACGCAGTTGTCCCCCACGCGGGCGCGCACGGCCTCGTCCTCGGCGCAAAGGTTGTCGTTCTCCGGCGTATGACACGAGGCGCAGACCTGCGCGTAATGATCCGCGCCGAGCGTCTTGACGCCGACGTGGGGGTCATGGCAGGTGGTGCACGTCATCGCGCCGAAGGTCTCGGGACGTTTCCGGGATTCGGTGAAGCACGCGCTCATCTGAAGCCGGTCCGGGTGGGAGGCCATGATGAACTGGTGCGTGCTGTCGGCATAGCGGGGCCAGAAGACGTTCTCGAAGTCGCTCAGCCGGAGGGCGGGGCGGAACTCGAGCGGCGACCGCTTCCACACCGCCGCGCCCTGCATGTGGCACCGGCGGCATACGTCGAACTGCCGGTCGATGGGCAGCTTGCGGGGGTTGACGATCGTGCGGTCGATCTCCTTCGTCACGTCGACCACCTCGCCGGCGCGTTTGGCTTCGACGTGGATCGAGCCCGGCCCATGACACCGCTCGCAGTCGATTCCGTCCGGCGCCTCGGCGAAACGGTTCTCCGAACCCGGCACGAAGTCCGGCATCGCATTGTGGCACGACATACACGTGGCCGGGATGGGGCGCGTGAACCGGGCGTTGTTGCCGCCCGCGAACTTCGGCGGAAGGTCCCATTTGCCCTCCTGCGCGTACCACGTCAGCGGCATCTGATAGAGATAGCCGTTCACGTCCATGATGTGCGAGTTCGTGTGCTGCCCCGAGCCGATGATGTAGTCGATCTTCTCGATGCGCTTGTAGACCGTGTCCCGCCCCGCGAGCCGGTACTCCATGATGAAAAGATCCTCGCCCCGGTGGACGGGCAGGTAGTAAAAATCCCGGTGCGGATCGTAGACCGGCTTCGGATGCTCGAAGTCCGCCGCGCTTTTCGAGAGGGTGGCGGGCTTGAACGAGCGTCCCATCTCGGCCTCGACGAACGTCTCGTACTTGTCCGCGTGGCACGTCCGGCAGGCCTCTTTTCCCACGTATGCGGCGTCCGGTCCGAGGTTGAGATAAACCGGCTCGGCGGCGGTCGTCTCGGGCGTTTCGGCGGGGGGTTGGCGGCAGGCGGGGAGCAGGCACAGAGCCGACAAAAGCAGAAGAGTGGCGGCGCTTTTCATCGTTCGGACCAACGCTTTCGAGGCGGTGCGGGGAGGTCGAAAACGGGCGAGGACGGGAGAAGATCCGGCGCGGCGAAAGGCTTTCGAGCCGGCCCTTCCGGCCTCTTGCCCCCCCCGAAACTCCTTTCGAAGCCCTGTCGTACCTTGAAGCGCTTCATCCTGCTCACCTTTTCCCTGATGTCATGTTCACCTGGATCTGGGTTCTGATTCCACTCGTCGCCATTCTCACCGGCGCGTTCCGCGAATGGCTCAAGTTCAAAGAGAAACAGCAAACCCTCGGCGCTTCGGCGCACGAACTCGAAGCCGTCGTGGACGCGCTCACGGAAGAGCTGGTGGCTTCGAAGCAGCGCATCCGGAACCTGGAGGCCATCGTCACGAGCCAGATGTGGGATGCGATGCATGACGAAGGGCTGACCCCGCCGGAGCGGGACCGCGCGCTCGCCGAAGCCCGCGCTTCGCTCGACCTCCCCGAAGAGGAGCCGGACGCGGAGAAAGTGGCGAAGATGGCGCGGCGGCTCCGAACATAACCGGACCGGAAAGGCTCAGACCCCATGAAGACCTCTGATCGCAAGCCGCGTGTCGTCATCGTCGGGGCCGGTTTCGGCGGGCTCCGGCTCGCCCGCGAACTCCGACGCGCGCCGGTGGAGGTCCGGCTCATCGACCGAAACAATTTCCACACGTTTCAGCCGCTCCTCTATCAGGTGGCGACCGCCGGACTCGAACCCGAGGACATCGCCCACGCAGTGCGCGGCATCTTTCAAAAACAGAAAAACTTTCAGTTCCGCCTCGGCGCCGTCGTCGGCGTGGACCGCGCCGCGAAGACCGTCCGCCTCGCCGACGGCGAGGCGCTCCCGTACGACTACCTCGTCCTTGCCGCCGGCGCCTCGACGAACTATTTCGGCGCGGAGGGGGCCGAGACGTACGGCTTCCCGCTCAAGAGCCTGACCGACGCCGTGCGGCTCCGGAACCACATCATCCGTCAGTTCGAGGCAGCCGACCGCGACCCCTCGCTCATCGAGGCGGGCGCGCTCACGTTCGTCGTGGTCGGCGGCGGCCCGACGGGCGTGGAGACGGCCGGGGCGCTCCTCGAACTCTTCGAAAAGGTCTTCGCGAAGGATTATCCGCACCTTCCCGTGGAAAAAGCGCGCGTGATGCTCGTGGAGGCGGCTCCGGACCTGCTCGGCGGGTTTCACGAGGCCTCGAAGCGGCACGCGCGAGAGACGCTCGATAAGCGCGGCGTGGAGGTGATCACGGGCGCGCCGGTCGTCCGTGTGACGCCCGAGGCGGTGCGCCTGGCCGACGGTACGGCGATCCCGGCGCGCACCCTCGTGTGGGCGGCCGGCGTACGCGCCGCGCCCCTGGCCGACGCGCTCGGCTTCGAGCAGACGACCGCCGGGCGCATCGTCGTGGCGCCGGACCTGAGCGTGCCCGGCCGGCCCGAAGTGTTCGTCATCGGCGACCTCGCCGGGAGCCGGGACGAGGCGGGCAACCTGCACCCGCAGCTCGCGCCCGTGGCCCTTGCGGGCGCGCGGCACGTGGCCCGGCAGATCCGCCGCCGCATGACGGGCGCGCCGCCGGAGCCGTTCCGGTACCGCGACAGGGGCATCATGGCGACCATCGGGCGGCACGCCGCCGTGGCCGAATTCGGCGGCCTTCGCACGCAGGGCTTCCTCGCGTGGGTGATGTGGCTCTTCCTGCACCTCGTCATGCTCATCGGCTTTCGCAACCGCCTCAACG
This sequence comes from Rhodothermales bacterium, assembly GCA_026984335.1. Lineage (GTDB taxonomy): Bacteria > Bacteroidota > Rhodothermia > Rhodothermales > ISCAR-4553 > JALSSK01. The sequence continues at coordinate 5,054 of JALSSK010000072.1, read as the reverse complement.
TGCTCGTGAACTGGGCGTGGAACTATTTCACGTACGATCGGGGGGCGCGCCTCATCCTCGAAGTGCCGCCCGAGCCTCCGCATGGCGGGGCAGCGCCTCGGCAGCGCTCCGGGGTTCGCCCGGCTTCCCGCATTTCGTGAAAGGGCGCACTCACAGGTGCGCCCACACCCACGCGAGGGTGCGCGCGCCGAGGACGGCGCATACGAGCGTGACGAGCGTCCCGGCCACGAGGTATCCGCGCGAGAGGCCGGCGGCTCTCCGGCGGTGCGTGAGGTAGAGCACGAAGGCGGCGATGAACGGCAGAAGCAGCCCGTTGGCCGCCTGGGCCGCGATGATGATCTTGAGCGGCGATTGGCCCGTCATTCCGAAGAAGAGGCCGACGACGAGCACCGAGGCCCACACCATCCGATAGCCGAGGTGATCCGCGTTCCACCCGAAGAGCTCGCGGATGCCCGCCGCCGCCGCCAGCGGCGCCGTGACGGCGGAGGTGATGCCCGCGGCGAAGAGGCCGAGGCCGAAGAAATACCGGGCCGCCGGTCCGGCCGCCGGTTCGAGGAGCGCCGCGAAAGCGTCCACCGCCGTCACGTCCGTCGCGCTGCCCCGGAGCGTCGCGCCGGCCACGAGGATGGCGAACGAGATCAGCCCGCCGAGCGGGAAGAAGACGGCCATGCCGAGGCGCTCGCGCCGCCACGCGCGCTTGGGCTCCACGCCCGCCCAGTACGCCTTCGTCGCCGAGGCGTGAAGGAAGAGGTTGTACGTGACGATGGTGGTGCCCATGAGCGCGAGGACCGTGACGAGGCTGCCTTCGGGGAGGCGCGGCACGAACAGCCCGCCGAGCGCCGCGCGCCAGTCCACCGGCGCCATGAACATCGTGGCGAGGAAGAGGACGCTCATCAGCCCCACGAGCACGGCCAGCGCCTGTGTGAGGGCGCGGAGGTCGAGGAACAGCAGGACGCCCGCCGCCAGGGCGATCAGCCCCACCAGCCACCGCGCGTCGGCCTCCGCGCCGAGGACCGTCCGGATGCCCGCGGCGGCCCCGACGAGGTTGCCCGTCTCGAAGGCGGCGCATCCGACCCACAGCCCGACGATGACGAGCGTGAAGAGGACCGCGCGCCGGAGCGGGGTCGTCGCCGCCTCGCGGATGGCCTCGCCGAGCCCTTTTCCGGCCAGGATGCCCAGCCCCGCCGTGAGCGACTGCAGGGCGAAGACCGCCGCCACGGAGAAGAGGAGCACCCACCCGAGCGCATAGCCGAAGTGGAGGCCCGCCGAGGCGCACGTGAGCACCGTGCCCGGCCCCACGAAGGCCGCCACGACGAGAGAGGAGACGCCGAATTTCATGTCGCCGGAAAGGAAAGTGGAGGGGAAGACGGCGCGACAAAATAGGGCGCGCCGGGCGCATTGTACACGGAGGGAAACGCCCTTGAGCCGTCCCTCGTGCAGGCGGGGAACCGCGCCGGACATGCCGCATAAAACGACGTTCGGGTAAAAAGAGCGGCCTTCCCGCCCTGCTTTCATTGCAAATCCAAGATACTCATGGCTATCAAAACCGTAGATATGGACCTGCTTGCCCGGAAGACGGGCAACATCTACGAAACCGTGGCGATTCTGGCCAAACGCTCCCGGCAGATCGCGACGAAGATGAAGCAGGAACTCGATGAGAAGCTGGCCTATTTCGAAGGCTTCGAGCCGGAGATGGAGGACCCGCGTTTTCAGGAAGAGCAGGCCCGCATCTCGCTCGAATACGAGAAGATGCCGGAACCCACGGAAATGGCGATCGAGGAGATGCTCAACGGCGAAATCTACTTCCGCGATCCCTCGGCCGAACTGGAAGCATAAGCCCTTCACACGTTTGCTTTTTCAAGGATAGGCGCCACCCGGGGTCTATCCTTTTGTATTTTCCGGGCCCGGGAAAGGGGGCTTTCGTTTCGGGCAAAAAAGAAGGCCGGACGTGCGCGATTCGTCCGGCCTTTTTGTCCCTCATCGGAGGACGTCCCTCTTGCAATTACCCACAATTACAGGAAGGAAACCGAGCCGGGCGGGAGGTAGACGTCCGGCGCGGGGTGTTGGGTGACATTTCAGTGAGCCCGCGTTTCCGTGAGCAAGTCTTTGATCTCGTCGACCTTCGGTACGTGAACGGCGCCCGGCCCCTTTTCCATGAGCAAGTCGTTGACGAACCGCGCCAGTGCGAGGCGCTCCCCGGAGGTGATCTCGTCGGCGTCGAAGACATGCATGAGGTTGTGCCAGGCGACCTCGGCGATCTGTCCGTTGACGTAGCGGGCGAGCAGCATCGGCAGCGCCGACGGCGGCGAAGCGGGAGAAGAAGCGGTGGCCGGCATGGCTATCGGGGGGATGGAGACACGGACGCTCGGGCAGGGTGATGTTCTTCACACCGGATTCTCAAAATCCGGGCCAAACCTCGAATACGTCGCTCCTCGCCGCTCTCCTTCGCCCGGTTCCGAACACGTGCGCCGGGTCCCGGGCGACATTGCTTCTTATGGGGGTAAAACTTGAAATATCAAGACTTTTTTCGAAGAGATCGATCGAGCCGAGGTGAGGTGGAGACAGGGTCTATATGATTGTTTTTTCCGAGCTTGTATTCGATTGTCGGGGGCCGGTTCGTTCGGCGGGATCATGCCATCGAAACGGCCCGGAATGCCCGGGCGGCGGAAGCATTTGCCGGAGGCGGTGTCGCTCGGAGTGGGCAGGCGAAGGGAGGGAGTGTCCACGGCGGCCGGGGGCGGGATCGGGGAGGCGGCGGGGCCTCAGGAGAGCGCCTGCGTGAGCCACGCGTCGACCTCGCGTTCGAGGTCGAACACCTCGCGGGGGTTGAAGCGGAAATGGCGGTGCCGGAAGTCGCCGCTGCCGTCGGGGACGGGCACGTAGAGCGGGGCATAGTCTTCGGCGTGTTCGGCGATGTGGCGGAGGGCCTCGGCGGCGGCGTCCACGTCCGCTCGGGTATTGTACAGCCCGAAGGAGACGCGCACCATGCCCGGCTTCTCCGTGGCGTCGGGGACGCGCTCCATGCACCGGTCGGGCGCGACGCCGTGCTCGTCGGCGATGCCGAGGAGCTGCCGCACGAAGGGTTGCGCGCAGAAGCACTCGTTCCGCACGGCGATGCCGAAGTAGTCGTTCAGCACCGCCGTCACGAAGCCGTGAGGCAGGTCCCTGACGTTGAACGTGATCACGCCGATGCGGTCCGCGATTTCGAGGCGGTGCGAGCCGTAGATGTGCACGCCGGGGATGGCCTCGAAGCGGTCGAGCGCGTATTGCGTGAGTTGGCGCTCGTCCTCCTCGATCACGTCCATGCCCACGCGGGCCATGAGATAGAGCGTCGTTGCCAGCGCGATCGAGCCCGGGATGTTCGGCGTGCCGGTCTCTTCGCGGTCGGGCAGCCGGTCCGTAATCTTGTAGCGCATGGCGTCGACGAACGTGACGATGCCGCCGCCGACCTCCGTCGGTTCGAGTCCGAGGAAGAGGTCTTTCCGCGCCACGATGACGCCCGGGCTGCCGGGGGTATAGATCTTGTGCCCGCTCATCACGAGCACGTCGAGGTTCTCCTCCGGGTCCTCGCGCACGACCGAGAGGGGCAGGTGGGCGGCGGACTGGGCGGCGTCGACGAGGATGAGCGCGCCGGCCTGGTGCGCCATGCGGGCGATCTCATGCACCGGATTGATGACGCCCGTCACGTTCGAGGCGCACGTGACGGCGACGTAATTGAGCCGGTCGGCGTTCGCCTCGATGGCCTTCGCGAGCGCCTCGAGGTCCACGCGGCCCGCCTCGCCGTCGGGGTCGTGTTCGAGCGGCACATGGACGACCTCGCCGGCGTGCTTGCGGTGCGGCAGGTCGTTGGCGTGGTGCTCCATCAGCGAGGTGATGACCACGTCGCGTTCGGGGCGCTTCGCCGCGAGCACCTGCGCCATCCGGTTGATGCAGCCCGTGACGCCGTTGCCGTAGAAAACCGCCGTATAGGCATCGTCCCCCCCGACGAAATCCCGCACGACGTCGTGCGCGTGGTGGTACAGGTCGGTCATGATGCGTGCGCCGAAATGGAGCTGCGAATGGGTGTTCGCGTAATGGGCCAGCGCCCGGTGGACGATGGCGTCGGAGACCTTCAGCCGAAGGTTCGAGGCGGCGCTGTCGAGGTAGATGCGCGGTGCGGTGCGGCCGTCGGCGAGCGTGTATGTGGTGTGGAGGCCGTAAAACTCGGGGCGGAGCTTTTCGAGGAGGGCTTCGCGCTCGGCGCGCGGCCCAAAAAGCTTCAGGCGAGAGGCGTGCAAAAGATCCATGGCGACGTGTGGGTTGAGGGTGCGAAGCGCTTGCGGCGTGCCCGCAATTTACGGGAGCGCTTCCGGATTCGGAAACGGCGCCCGGCGCCGTTCACGGCGGTTACGAGAGCACGATCTCCTTGCGCAGGCGGGCCACGGGGATGCCGAGCTGTTCGCGGTACTTCGTCACGGTGCGGCGGGCGATCTTGAAGCCTTTTTCTTCGAGCATCTTCGCGATCTTCTGGTCGGAGAGCGGCTTTTGCTTGTCCTCGTTCTCGATGATGTTTTGGATGATCGCCTTCACCTCCTTGTTCGAGATGTCCTCGCCGCTCTCGGTCGAAAGGCCCTCCGAGAAAAAGTACTTCAGCTCATAGACGCCGAAGTCGGTCTGTACGTACTTCCCGTTCACGACGCGGCTGACGGTGGAGATGTCCATGTGAATCTTCTCGGCGATGTCCTTGAGGATCATGGGCTTGAGGTAACCCTCGCCGTATTTGAAGAACTCCTCCTGTATCTCGACGATGGCCTGCATCACCTTGAGCATGGTCTGCCGCCGCTGGTTGATGGAGTTGATGAACCACCGGGCCGCCTCGAGCTTGTTCTTGAGGAAGGATTTCGTTTCCGTATCGATGCTGTTCCGGGTCCGGCCGCTCTTTTTCTCGGCAGAGATTTTCCGGAGCATCTGCTGGTATTGCTTTGAGATGCGGAGCGGCGGGGCGTTGGCGCTGTTGAGCGAGATGATGAAGCCTTCGTCGTCCTCATACCGGACCGTGAAGTCGGGAGTGATGT
>JALSSK010000071.1 GCA_026984335.1 Rhodothermales bacterium | reverse complement strand
GAGCTCGCCGCCGAGGTCCTGGGCATGGAGACGCGCGTGGGGCGTCCGATGGGGCTGGGCGGCGGCCTCGTCGAAGAAGTGTGCGACCCCAAGTTCGCCACCGCCGTGGGCCTCGTGCTCTACGGCCTGCGGCCCGAGATGATCGGCGGCACGCCGTTCCGAAGCGACATGGGCGAACTCGTCGGAGAGACCGTGCCGGGCGAGACCCTCGTGAACAAAATCGCGAGCCGGATGAAAAGCTGGTTCGATGAACTATAGATCGGAGCCTTGCGCGCCAACGGCCGCGGACACGACGGGTGTGCGTCCGGGGCCGGTGTGTGGGGAAAGACCTTCGGAAACGCTCAATCCGGAGGGGCCAAACAAGGGGCAACGTCAGAACCGAACTACCAACTGGAGGAACCCATGGAGAAGTTTAGCAACCACTTTGCGTTCGATGAACGCTCGAACGAAGAAGCCAAGATTTGCGTCGTCGGCGTCGGCGGCGGCGGCGGCAACGCCATCAATAATATGGTGAGTCAGGGGATTCAGGGCGTCGAGTTTTTTGCGATCAACACCGACAAACAGGCGCTCAAGGAGAACCTGGCGACGGGAAAGATTCAGGCCGGGCGAGAGGTGACGAAAGGGCTGGGCGCCGGGGCGCGCCCGAACGTCGGCGAGGACGCCGTGAAGGAGAGCCGGGAAGAGATCGAGAGCATGATCCGGGGCTTCGACATGGCCTTCATCACCGCCGGGATGGGCGGCGGAACGGGCACCGGCGGCGCGCCCGTGGTGGCGGAGATCGCCCGGAGCCTGGGCATCCTCACCGTGGCCATCGTCACGAAGCCGTTCGAAGCCGAAGGGCGCAAGCGCCTGGCGGCGGCGGAGGCCGGCATCGCAAAGCTCCGCGAAAATGTCGATACGCTCATCATCATCTCGAACGAACGCCTGCTCGACATCGCCGAGGACGCCACGCTCATCGAGGCCTTCAAGATGGCCGACGACGTGCTCTATAACGCCACGCGCGGCATCAGCGACCTGATCACCGTGCACGGCCTGATCAACCTCGACTTCGCCGACGTGAAGACGACCATGGAGAACGGCGGCACGGCGCTCATGGGCTCGGCCACGGCCTCCGGAGACAACCGCGCCGAGCGGGCCGCGCACGAAGCCATCGAGAGCCCCCTGCTCGAAGGCGTCGACATCGCCGGGGCGCGCAACGTGCTGGTCAACATCACCGCCGGGCGCTCGCTCGGCATCCGCGAAGCCACGCGCGCCACGAGCATCATCCAGCGCGAGGCGGGCGAAGACGTGGAGGTCATCTTCGGCACCGTCATCGACGAGGCCATGGGCGAGGATCTGCGCATCACGGTCATCGCCACGGGCTTCGACAAGGCCGACCGCCGGAACGAGACGAGCGTGCGCCGGACGGTCCCGCTCCAGCCCGAAGGACCGGCCTACCATTACAAGGGGGAGGAGAACCTGAAGAACCTCGACGTGCCGGCCTATGTGCGCCGGGGCACGCCCCCGAAGGAGGGGACGGGCGCGCCGGAGCGCGGGGGCAAGGTGCGCCGCCTCCGCATGGACGGCCTCAAGGAACGCTCCGAACGCATCCTCAGCGACGGCGACGAGATTCCGATGTTTCTGAAGCGGATGATGGACTGACCCGGTCCCGTTCGCTCCCCCGGACGCATGCAACCTTCATGGAGGGCGGTATATGCATACGTGGCTTTTTTACCTCGCCGTCTGCGGGCTCGGCCTGCTGTGCCTGGTCGAGTTCGGCGTGGCCATGCTGCTGCTGTTTCGCGCCGCCTTCCACGTCTCCCTGCCGGCAGAGCCGGAGCTCGAAGGGAGCGTCGATGAGGCGGGGCAGACGTTCCGGACTGACGCGCCAATGTCACCACCAGGGATTATTTTTCTAGCGAACCCGAAACGACACGGGTCCTCCAGTCCCGTTCACGGTCCCTGAGCAAGGCCGTTTCTTCTCTCCGGAGCGTCGCAACACCCGGCGCGCTCTGGGAGCTTGAGGTTCGTTAAGGCAAACGCCGCGTCTCCGTGAGGAGGCGCGGCGTTTGTTCGTAGCGTTTGGAGGCGATAACGTTGCCCCGGCGTCCGATCTGTGTGGGGGGTATGGGGGATGCGATGGCGGGCTCCTTCCCGCGAGGCGCCCGATTCCGAACGTCGCGCCATACGTTTTGCACAGGCGACCGGCCGGTCGCCCCTGTGGGTTGCGTCCGGGATGACGATAATTTCAGATGGAAAAATTCATGACGTGGCGTTTCATGTCCATGTAGGCGTATGCTGCTCTTTCGGGGCGCTGATACCGGCAACCGTAACCTCCGCGATAGACGTTGTTTTATAGTAATTCAACCTGTGGTGTCCGTATCGCAAGAACCTGTTTACCCGTGGATCTTCAACTTCGTAGTGCGTATCGCGCAAGGTTTCCATTGCCTTCCGTCGGCGCATCCTTTACGCACTACGCATGAGAGGTTGTCTGGACATCGACAAACGGAATCGGTATTATTAAAAAGCTTTGTCATCTCGTCTTCCATGCTTGGGCGCTGGTGCTATAGGGTGAAATCCTGGTAGCAGGTGTGAAAAAGAGCAGGGTGTGGAAAAATACCCTTGACAGCCCAATTCTTTTTTTTTCTTATGAAACAGCTCTCTTGCAAATCCAAACTGTAAATCGGATAAGCAAAGTGCTTTCAGGTTAATACACGTATGTCAAATCAAACAAATACTGTCATGAAGAAAATTTCCGCCTTGCTGATACTATCGGCAATATTTTTCGCAACGGTTGAGCCCTTGTGGTCATTGCCCGATCAGTGTGAATATAATGATGAATTTGGTTGTCATCATATTCTCACGGAAGATCCCGATAACTCGGGATATGGTTGGAATGCGACAAGTTGTGATGGAGGACAGAATTATTACGCCGTTTATGGTGCGATTGGCGCCTGGTGCTCTTGAGCATGAAAGCTCTTGAAAAGCATTTTTTAAGCCGAAAAACTTTCGAAGGTGATGTGCTATGAGGAAAATCCTATCTATACTCACAGTCGTTTTTGTTCTTGGGGCCTGTGACCAGGCGCCGGACCGAAAACCTGAAAGCATTGAGGTTGAACCTGCGTCTTTACAGGTTGTCGTGGCTCCGGCTACGGAGGTTGCTCAAAAGAGCGAAGAAGGCAGGCATAAGGCGATGGCTGCATCCATGCGCGTATTTGCGGAGATAAGCAATATTTTAAGATCCGATAAAGATTTGGCTGAAAAGAATCGTACCGCGCAAGAACTGTTGGAACGTCATAGCGGTCCGGAGTGGTATTTTCTGGAACAGATGGTGTCGCTTGAATTGTTGCCTCAATTGCTTGATGCCAGGGAGAAAAACCTTGATGCTATCGGGTATTATACAAGTCTTCTGGCAAAGAACGAAAATCCAAGCGCTCCCTTGCTGACGAAGGCCCTTGCAACGCTGCAAGGGTATTGGGCGCCGGAGGAAATATCGAGGGTTGCTCATCAAAGCACGGAAGCGGCCATATCATGGCTTTCGGAAACATGCCCGGAGTGTGAGGTGGGAGGTGTAAACGAGGAGGTCGTGTTGCGTTTGAAACAGGGCCGGGATGCTCGTTTCCAAGCCGTTCAAAAGGCTATCGGTGATCTGGCGCAACTGATGGATAGGGAGCGGGAGCGTTGAGGGGGGCTTCAAGACGGCAAGGAGTGACGGCATAGAGCGCGAGGCTTTTGAGAAAAGCCCTTTAGCGTTTCGGGATGTTTCGCAAACGCCGCGTCTCCGTGAGGAGGCGCGGCGTTTGTTCGTTTGGATCCGGAGGTGCGCAAAGACGCCGAGGGGCGCGAGGTTCGTCCTTTGGGCCCAAAAGATGGGACGTGAAGAAATATCTTTGAGGGATGAGTTCTTTTTTCTTGTGAGGACTTGAGAGGCGGTCGTAGACGTTATAGGTCGCGTGGAGAGGTTTTCCTCAGCGCCCGGAAGGGGCGATGCCTGCCGCCGCTCACAGGATCGACTTGCCGAGGAGGGACAGGAGCAGTTCGGCGGCCATCTCGGCGGTGCGGTTGTGTTCGTCGAGCATGGGGTTGATCTCGACCACGTCGGCGGAGCCGACGCGCCCGTCGGCGGCGAGGAGTTCCATGAGCAGGTGCGCCTCGCGGAAGGTGAGGCCGCCCGGCACGGGCGTGCCCACGCCCGGCGCATACATCGGGTCGAGGCTGTCCATGTCGAGGCTGACGTGGAGGCGGTCGCAATGGCCGAGGCGGCGGAGGGCTTCGCGGGTGACCTCGGCGATGCCCCGTTCGTCGATCTCGCTCATCGTATAGATGCCCATGCGACTCTCGCGGAGCATGCGGCGTTCATACGGGTCGAGGTCGCGCAGGGCAAGGACCATCACATCTTCGGCGCGGAGCTTCGGGCCGGGCCGTCCGAGGTCTACGAGCTCGGGGGCGCCGAGGCCCATGAGCGCCGCCAGCGGCATCCCGTGGATGTTGCCGCTCGGTGAGGTCTCGGGCGTATTGTAGTCCCCGTGCGCGTCGATCCACAGCACCCCCGCCGGCCCTTCGTGCGTCACGCCGCCGACGGCGCCGACGGCGATGGAGTGGTCGCCGCCGATGAAGAGGGGGAAGCATCCATCGGCGAGGGCTTGCCGGCCCGCCTCGTAGACGAGGGCGCATGTGGCGCGGATGGCCTCCAGGTACGCCAGGCCGTTGCGCTTCTCATCGAGCGTG
>JALSSK010000070.1 GCA_026984335.1 Rhodothermales bacterium | reverse complement strand
GTTCCAGGTTCGAATCCTGGTAGGGCAACCGGATAGAACGCTCGCACTCTTCGGAGGGCGGGCGTTTCTTGTTTGGGGCGATGGCGCTCTGTTTTGGGTCTTCTCCAACGACCGTATTTGTGGAATCTTTTTCGATCTGTTTGTGGATCAAGTGCGACCATGTAGGGTCACATATGATTATTCTTGTAGAGTCACTATGATTAATATCGTCAAGGTTGCGAAATTTGGGTCTGTTTCAAGGCGGGCGCTGCATCATCGTGCCAATGAAGGTCGGCGCAATCAATTGAAAATCAGCTACTTATATGGATTCTTCTCAGTTGACCTGGATCACCAACTTTATCTGGGGTATTGCCGATGACGTGTTGCGCGACCTTTATGTACGAGGAAAGTACCGCGACGTAATTTTGCCGATGACGGTCATCCGGCGACTCGACGCCGTGCTGGAACCGACCAAGCAGGCCGTCCTCGACCTCAAGAAAATCCTGGACGCGCAAGGGATCGTTAACCAGGACCCCGCGCTGCGCACCGCGGCCGGCCAGGCCTTCTACAACACTTCGGTCTTCACTTTGCGCGACTTGCGTGCCCGCGCCGGCCGTCAGCAGCTGGAGGCCGATTTTCGGGCGTATCTCGACGGCTTCTCGCCCAACGTGCAGGAGATCCTCGACAACTTCGAGTTCCGCAATCAGATTCCCCGGCTCTCGAAGGCCGATGCGCTGGGCACCCTCATCGAAAAGTTTCTCGACCCATCCATCAACTTGGGCCCCAACCCGGTCTATAACAGCGACGGCGCCGTGCGTGTGCCCGGCCTCGACAACCACGCGATGGGCACCATTTTCGAGGAGCTGATCCGCCGCTTCAACGAGGAGAACAACGAGGAGGCGGGCGAGCACTGGACGCCCCGGGACGCCGTCAAGCTGATGGCGCACCTCCTATTCGAGCCGATTGCCGATGACATCGAATCGGGCACGTATCTGCTCTACGACGGCGCCTGCGGGACCGGCGGCATGCTGACGGTAGCGGAGGAAACCCTGCATCGTCTTGCCCAAGCCAAGGGCAAACAGGTCTCGACCCATCTCTACGGTCAGGAGATCAACGCCGAGACCTATGCGATCTGCAAGGCCGACCTGCTGCTCAAAGGTGAAGGAGAGGAGGCGGACAACATCGTCGGCGGGCCGGAATATTCGACGCTCTCGAACGACGCCTTCCCCGGACGCGAGTTCGACTTCATGCTCTCCAACCCCCCTTACGGCAAGAGTTGGAAGGGCGATCTCGAACGGATAGGCGGGAAGAAAGGCTGCAAGGACCCGCGCTTCATCGTCCGGCACCGGGGCGAGGAACTCTCGCTGCTCACCCGTTCGAGCGACGGCCAGATGCTCTTTCTGGCCAACATGCTCTCGAAGATGAAGCGTGAGACGCCGCTGGGCAGTCGCATCGCCGAGGTGCACAACGGCTCCAGCCTCTTCACGGGCGATGCCGGGCAGGGCGAGAGCAACATCCGCCGCTACATCATCGAGAACGACCGGCTCGAAGCCATCGTCGCGTTGCCGCTCAACATGTTCTACAATACCGGCATCGCCACCTACATCTGGGTGCTGACCAACCGCAAACCCGAGCACCGCCGCGGCCGGGTGCAGCTCATCGACGCCACCCAATGGCGCAGGCCCCTGCGCAAGAACCTGGGCAAGAAGAACTGCGAGCTTGGAGAAGAGGACATCCGGCGCATCGTGGAGACGTTCCTGGCCTTCGAGGAGACCGAGCAGAGCAAGATCTTCCCCAACGCCGCCTTCGGCTACTGGAAGGTGACCGTCGAACGACCGCTCAGGCTCAAAGGCATCGACCCCGACCGCGCCTACAAGGCCGCCGAGATCAAGCGCCTCAAGGATGAGCGCGAGCGCGACGAAAACGCCCCGCCGGTCATCAAGAAGATCCACAAGCCGGGCACGGCGCCGGACCCGCTCCGGGGACGCTTTGCGGTGACCCTGGGGGGGCGGGAGCGCGTGGTGGAATACGAGCCCGACACCGCATTGCGGGACACCGAGCAG
>JALSSK010000069.1 GCA_026984335.1 Rhodothermales bacterium | reverse complement strand
CGACCAGCACACCGCACAAAAGAACGAGACGCTTCATGTTCATGGAAAAGAGGGAGAGAGGGACGGCGCGCGGGTAGAACCGACCAGGCGAAGCCGGGTTTCGACCGGCGGTCGGGCAAAAAAAAAACATCCTTCAACAGAAAACGGGGTGACCCCGGCACGAACCGGAGCCACCCCGTTAAGCCTTCTCTTGAAAACGGTTTAGAGCGTGACGCTCGCCGTAATCATCTGGACGTCATCGAAGAAGTCCGTCGTGCGATAGGCGTAGTCCACTACCAGGTTCGTACCGCCCAGGTCCAGGTTCAGGCCCGCGCCGAAGTTGGCGCCGGTGAAGAACGTCAGATTCTGGTCCGTCTCCTGCAGCGAGTAGCCGCCGCGGACGAACAGGATGTTGCGGAAGCCCAGTTCGAGGCCGCCGGCGAACTGATCCTCTTCGAACGAATTCGAGCGGAAGTTGCCGTAGACGTTGACCAGGGCTCCGGCGCCCACTTCGCGGCTGTACGCGATGCCGAAGTTGAGCATCGAGGGGAGCTCGAAGTCGGCTCCGTCGATGGACAGCGCGTTCGGCGTGGCGTTGGCCGGCTGATTGGCCAGGCGTTCGAGACGCACCAGGCCGGTGCCGTCGTATTTCACCTGCGGGCCGAAGTTCTTCAGACTGACGCCCAGACGCAGGCCGCTCTCTCCGACGGCGTAGGTCATGCCTGCGTCGAAGACGAGACCCGTGGCGTTCACGTCGTCGATGCTTTCATTGAGCACCTTGAACGTGACGCCCGCAGCCATACGGTCCGTGAACTGACGAGCATACGTGATGGCCGCCGTGATGAAGGTGGCCGTCCACGTCACCGACCCGATCTCCGGGCTGTTTTCCGTCGTGAGCGGAATGTCGCCGAAGTCCCAGGAGGTGAAGGTGATCGCCAGGTTGTTGTTGCCGAAGCGCTGGGCGATCCCGAAGTAGTTCACGCCAATGTTGGCCACGTATTCGGTGCGGCTGAAGATGGCGTTCGTGCCCGGGTTGAGGGCCAGGCCGGCCGGGTTGGAGTACATGGCCTCCAGCCCCGACATGTTGTTGGCGCCGGCGGTCATGGCGTTTCCAAGCGCGGTCGTCTGTGCGGTCACGGGAACGAGCAGGTGATCGGCGCCCGCCGTCCCTCGCCGCTTCTTGTCGCCTGCCTGCGCCTCCGGGGCCAGGAAGCCCACCAGAAAGGCCGCCAGCAAGCCGTATACGAGAAATCTCGTTCTATTTGCTTTCATCGTAAACCTCTGTAATTGCATTCGATGGTACGTTCGTGCATCCGGCGGCTTAGAGCAGGTCCAGCTGGATCCGCTTCTTGATGACGCCAAACTTAAGCACCTTTTCACCGACACCGGGGATCTCGATATGGATGAGATACATCCCGCTGGCGATGGGCAGCGCTTCATCGGTCTGCAGGTCCCAGTTCACGAAGTTCGTGTCGGGATCGCGTTTCTCGATGACTTTGATCAGCGTCCCGCTGAGCGTGAAGACCCGGATGGTCGCGCGCTCGGGCAGGTTCGTGATCCGCACCACGTCGTTGAGGTTGCTCACTTCATAAGCCGAGGCGCCCTTGTAGGGGTTGGGCACGACGGTGATCTCGTCGATGGCGTTCTTCAACGCCGTCGCGTTGTTCGTCTCCGCATTGAGCCCTTCGGTGCTGAAGGCAAACACGTCGCCCGGAAGGTTCGGCTTCGTCGTCAGGAAGCGGGCAATCGTACCGGTAAGGTCGCTGCCCGGGTTGACGTAGAAGACAATGCGCTGGATCGGGCGGTTGCGGCCGAAGTCAATCAGATCTTCGTTCGCGCCGCCGGTGAGGTCGAACACGTTGGGGCAGTTGTTCGGATCGGCATCGACCAACGGCTTGACGAGCGCCTCCCAGTCGGCGTACGTGCCGGTCGGGTAGTAGGCATAGATCCGGTCCGTGCCGGGGAAGCCGACGCCGAAGGGATCTTCGGGAATCTCGCCCGGGGCGAACTCACACTCGCCGCCGTTGTCCGAGAAGATGTTCAGGATCAACTGAACGTCGTCGCTCGGGTCGTTCACGCCGAAGGGGCCGGTCGGGCCGATGTCCCACACCTCGACGGGCGCCCAGATGGCGTTCCCCGTGGTGAAGGGATGGTAGCCGTACGAACCCTTTTCGGTCCACCGGATCTCGAAGTCGTTCGGCGCAAAGCGTCCGATGCGTTCCTCCGGACCCACGCTCGGGGTCCACATGATGTACTCCCCGGTGCTGTTGAACGAGGGGTAGAGGAAGTTGCCGCCGACCTGGTCGCAGCCGAAGGTCGAGACGGCGCCCGGGCCGCACGGGTCAAAGCCACCGGGGCCCTGCACCTCGATGAAGGCGGGGTCGCCGTCGAGGTCGAGGAAGCTCGGTTCGGGGCCCTGAATGCTGAACGAGAGGCCGTCGAGCAGGAGCACGTTCTCGCGCTGCGGAGCGGGCTGCCCCGTCCGTCCGATGGCGCCGTTCGGGCCGGGGCCGCCGTCGAAGATCTTCTCCGAGCCGCGGAACACGTCGTAGGTCGTCACTTCTTCGTCGGCCTTGGCCACACGCACCTCGCGCTGCTGCGCCAGGGGTGAAGCCGTCTCTTCCGGCATATCCTTGAACTCGGGGGCCTGCTTGGCCGCCCCTTTGCCCGTATCGACGGAGTAGAAACGAACTTCGTAGTTCGCCGAGGGCACAGAGGCCGGATCCACGATGTCGACCGTCACGCTGCCGCCGCCTTTGCCGGCTGCGAGTTCGGCTACGATGTCGGCTCCGGCGCCGCCGTCTTCCGTCGCGGCGACGGCCTCTTCCGAGAGCACCGTTCCGCCGTTGCGCGCGTCAATGCGCGAGGGCACGGCCACCACCAGGCTCAGCGGGCTCGAGAAGATCTTGTTTACGGCCGTCTCGGGGTCGTACGCGAAAGCCTGCACGCCGAAGTAGTATTCGGTGTAGTTGGTCAGGTTTTCGATCTTGATCGAGTGGGCCAGCCCGGAGTCTTTAAGACCGGGCGCGCCAAAGAAGGTGATCCCGTTCGGGAGCGTTTCGAGCGTGTTTTGCTCCACGACGCCGTTCTTCACGTCGAAGATGGCGATCTGCTGGGCGTCGCTGAGCTTGAACTCGGACGTGGGGAACTGGAAGACGCGGTAGCCCTCGAAGGTATAGGTGCTGCCGAGCGGGTTGTCCGCCGTATAGGCTTCCAGGTAGTTATTGTCCGTGGGCAGGTTCGTCCACTTGAGGATCACCGACTCATCGAGTTCGGTCACCTCCACGCGCGGCGAGTTCGGCGGCGCGGGCAGTTTGAAGTCCGCATCGAAGGCCGACTGCGCCAGCGCATCGGCGTCGCGCATCTTGGCCACCGAATCCAGATTGTCCGCGCCGAAGCCGGTCACGATGCCGTAGACGATTTCCTGCACGTCGCCGGGGTTCATCGTGAAGGGCCCGGTCGACATCAGGAAGCGGCGGTCGCTCGGCGGGTTAGCCGTTCCGGCGCCGTCGATGTTGAACTCGCTCCAGAACGACTGCGTCACCGGGTCGCCGGGATACATGAAGTCGGCGGTCTGCGTGCAGTTGTTCGGGTTGTATCCGTTGCCCCCGAAGCACATGCGGGAGCCGTCCTGCCAGATGCCCCGGAGGTAGTTGTACCAGTCCGAGGTCAGGTCGCGCGGGTTGCCGAAGTTGCTGGTGTCGTTGTTGTAGAACAGGTAGCGCGTCATTTTGAGGCGTTTCTTGTTCTCGAACACCGTTCCGTCGGGGTCGGTATGGCTTTCTCCGGGGGCGTCGACGAGCGGGCCCTGGAAGAAGTCGTAGCCGAGCGCCGGCGGCGCTTCTCCGTACCCGTCCGAGCCTTCGTCGTCGTTGTCGGCGTTGTAGACGTAGCCGAGGCCGAGCGTCGTGTCGGAGCCGACGTAGTCGTCGGTGGCGTTGCCGAGGTCGGGGTCGGACCAGATGCCGAACCAGGTGTCGGTCATCGGCGCTTTCCCCTTGTAGATCATTTTGTACTTGTAGAACGTCGTGTTCCCCAGGTCTCCGGCCAGGTTAAAGGCAAAGGCCGAGACCTGCACCTCCAGCCCCATGGCGGACGTGCCGGTGGTGGCGTGGGTGCTCCCGACGTCGTTCATGACCCACCAGGCCATCTGGTCGCCCTCGATGTCGGGGAGGTCCCCGTCGGCGAGGTTGTAGACGCCGTCGCCGTTGGCGTCGATGAACGGCGCGCCCAGATCGGCGGGCCATTCGACGATGTCGGCCGAGGGCGCGGCGCCTTCGGCGAGCGCATTGATCTCGGCGCGGCTGACCTTCCAGATACGGTCATACTTCGAGCAGTCCCCGTCGCCGGGAAGCTCGCCGTCTGCCGTGAGAGGGCCGGGCCAGAATTCCCACCGCGCATAGTCGGCGGCGGCGGCGCGCAACTGGCCGTTGACCAGGCCGCCGATCCAGATGCCGGAAGCAAAAATGGCGTTCGGAGTGATCGGCTGGCCTTCCGGCACCTTGGGCACGTTATACACGTTCCCGGCGCCTTTCCAGAAGAGACCGCCATTGTTAAAGAGTCGCGCCCGGACGTTATTCACGTCGAGGTCTTTGGTCGCACTCCCAAGTTCACAGCTACCCGTGGTCTGAGCGGCTGCGGGGGTGCTCCAGACAAGCCCGAGCACTACCACCAGGAGCAACCATCTATAGGTTCGCATTCGCGCTACCTCCAATAATCCTAGTTGTGGCGTCAACGTCAACTCGCTCCGCCCCGGCCCGGGGTCGTCCCCGGGCCGGTCGGAGGCAAGCTCACAGAAAAGTTAGAAATTCAGCCGCAGACCCAGACGAGTCTGACGCGGAATGCCGTAGTTGAACGGCGTCCGCACACGGAACTGGTAATACATCCGTTCGGCGGAACCCGGCGGGAAGGACGTCAATCCATCGTCCGTATCCAGATACCCGTCGTTGTCAGGCTCGCCCGTGGCCGGCCACACGCCGATCACGTTGTCCTGATCGAGCAGGTTCTGGATCCAGAGATAAACCGTCAGCGAGGTGCGCGGTGTGAGCTTGAAGAGGCGGTCTACCCGGAGGTTGATCAGCGTCGTCGTCGGCATGTTTTCGCTGTTGATCCCGCCCTTGAGACCCGTCAGACGGACCGGGGCGTGACGCGGGAAGGGCGCCAGCAGCCGCGAGTACGGCTGACCGCTCTTGAGCGTGCCGATGATGTTGACGCCGAAGTTCTCCAGCAGCTTGCCGCCGAAGATGGTCGGCCCTTCGCCTTCACCCAGCCGGTAATCAAGCGTGATGTTGGCCGTGTGGCGACGGTCGAAGTCCAGCGGGTTGAGGAAGTTCGGCACGATCGGGTTGGCTTCACGGAGCCAGAAGATGTTGCCCGTCGTGGACGAGTTCGACCCCGTTCCGCGCGCGACCGAGAACGTGTAGGCGACGTTGAGCGCCACCCCTCCCGTACGCCGCAGGTCGAATTCAAACTCGGCGCCCTTGACCGTCCCGAAGTCCACGTTTTGACGCGTGTTGTAGTTGTTCGGGAAAACGTTCTTGAGCGCGCGCAGCTGAATCAGGTTCTGGATCTGGCGGAAGAAACCGGAGACCTGGATGGCCGCGCGAGCGCCGAGGCGCTGGCGGAAGCCCAGTTCGTACTCGATCGTCTTCTGCGGCTTCAGGCTCGGGTTGCCGATGGTGCCGGCCGACGAAAGGCGGCTCTGGAAGTTATCCAGCGTCGCGATCTGGTTCGTCGTCGGGCGCTGCGACAGCACGTCGTAGTGCGCGAAGAACAGCGCACGGTCCGTCACCGGGAAGGTGATGCCGATGCGCGGCTGGAAGTTCACCTGCGGATCGTAATCCTTGAAGGCTTCTTCCGCCAGTTCACTGCGGTTAAAGCCGTCCCGGACCTGCGGATCCCCACGCGTCACCACTTCGGTCGGACCGACGATCTGGCCGTTGGTGTTGTAGAAATTGCCCTGCAGATCGCGATAGCCGACCACCCGATCCGTCGAGGAGCAGTCCCCGTTGAGGCAGTACACGGCAAAGTCGCTGCCGATGTTGGACGGCGCGCCGCCCACGTCGGCCACGCGAAGGATCGGCACCAGCGCGTAGGGGTCGCGCAGCACGCGCTGATTGTTGTCGAACACGTCGATGCGAGCGCCCACCTGAAGGACGACGTCCCGGAACTCGATCTTGTCCGAGATATAGCCCGCGTAGTAGATCGGCTCGTACGGCGCGATGTTGAAGTCGGACGAACCGACGGCCTCTTTGTCGCCCGTGGTGAATGCGCGGAGGTTCTCGTTATCGACTTCTTGCGTACCGAGGTAGTTGTACCCGTAGTACGAGACGCCGCCGACGTTGTCGAGCACGGAGAACTGGAAGTCCTCCCACTTTTTGACGGCTTTGTCCGCATCGCCTTCGATGCTTCCATCATCGAAGAAGCGAGCCAGCGACTGGGCGCCCGAGAAGTTGAAGACGGGCACCGAGTAGAAGCGATTGGTCCGCTGCTCATACTCACCGCCGAACTCAAGCTGGTGAATGCCGAGCTGCGTGGTCACGTTGGCCGAGAAACGCAGCTGCTGGTTGCGCCCCTTGTTGAACCCACCGCCGACGGCGCCCGGCTGCGCGTATTGCGAGGCCACAGCGGAGATGCCGGGGAACGTGCCGTCTTCGAACTGCTGCACAAAGACCGCCGTATCCGGCTCGCCGTCGCCGTCGGTGTCTTCCATACGATCCAACTTCCGGTAGCTCGCCGCCACGGCATTGTTCGGATGGTCGATGTCGCCGTAGAAAAGGACGTCCTGGACATTTTTCGAGAAGCCGTTCTGGAAACGCCAGAACTTGAAGTCGGTGTAGTCCACCTGCAGCTGATAAAACGTCGCGGCCGACAGGTGATGCGTCCAGGTCAGGAAGATGCGCGCCGTCTGCTGGTTCGACTTCCCGCTGTTGTTCGGAGTAAAGATCGAACGGGCGGTGCTGTAGTTTTCAAAATCTCGGTCGGCAAACTGACCGCCCACCCGAACGCGCACGGACTTGCTCAGGTTGAAGTTCAGGTTGCCGCTGAGATTGAGGCTCGTCAGTTCCGTATTCCGGCGGGCGTTCTCGAAGGTAAAGTCGTTCTCCGAGAGGAAGGTGGTGCGCGAGACCGGGTCGAAGTTCAGCACCGTCTCGCCGTCTCCCAGGCCCAGCTGCGAATTCAGATCCGCGAGGCTCACGCGCGCCTCACCCGTGGCCGGGTCGAGGTCGAGCGCCGAGAACGGCACGGCCCGCACGTTGC
The DNA here is from genome assembly GCA_026984335.1 of Rhodothermales bacterium. GTDB lineage: Bacteria > Bacteroidota > Rhodothermia > Rhodothermales > ISCAR-4553 > JALSSK01. Next base: position 13,959 of record JALSSK010000069.1, on the reverse strand, counting down.
CGGCGGCATCCTGAATCTGAATGCCTTCGGGCGTGTTCCGGATGGCCTGCAGTTTGTCGTCGGGAAGCTGCGGCGTCGGGATGGCGCGCGGGTTCCGATCGTACTGCGACTGATATTCCGCCGAAAGGAAGAACCCGACCTTCTCGCCGGCCACCGGGCCGCCTACCGAGATCGAGCCGAGGTTGTACTCGTAGTCGTCGAAGAACTGCGAGCTGATTCCTTCGAGGGAGCCGAAGAACCGGTTGCGGCCGCTCTTCGTGGAGACGGAGATGACGCCGCCCATGGCGTCGCCGAACTTCGCCGGCAGACCGCCGATGAGCATCTCCTGCTCGGCGATGGCCTGCTGCGAGATGCCCAGGCTGCCGACGACCTTGACGCCGTCGACATAGTAGACGACCTCTTCGCCGCGACCGCCGCGGATGTTCAGCGTCGAAGAGCCTTCGTTGTTGACCACACCGGCCTGCAACGACGCGACGCTGGCCACGCCGCGAACGGGCAGGTTCTGGATGTCTTCGCCGGTCACCACACGTGGCGCGCCGAGGGCGTCCTTCTGGATCAGCGGCCGCTCGTACTCAACGACGATCTCTTCGAGTTGGACACCCGGAGAAAGCGTGAAGTTGATTTCGCGGGTATACCCTGCGTTAATCTCGACTCCCGTCCGAACTTCGGTCTGATAACCGACGAACGAGGCTTGTACATCGTAGGTGCCCACCGGAACGCCGAGCAGCAGGTAATTGCCGTCAACGTCGGTAATGGTGCCCAGCTGGGTACCGACCAGCACGATGCTGGCGCCGGGCAGAGGTTCACCGGTTTCGCCGTCGGTCACGTGACCGGTCAGCTTACCCGTGCTCTGCGCCAGGACTAGCATCGGCGTAACGAGCACCAACAGCACAAGCGTGCCCCATTTACGTAACATATGCTACCTCCTCTAGTGCTATGGATGTGTGGCTTTGAACGATTCGTTGCTACGAACAGACAGCTCCTCTATCGCTCAGTAGGCTGTTAAGGGTTACAGACAAAGTAACTTCCTTGAAGGGAAAGGATCTCGTTCGAACGATCCACTGAAGCTCCCAACGAAACAGCTACAGATGGTCGATCGGTTAGGACGCTACCGCTTCGATACCATGCGCAGACCTCCCGGACAGAAAAACACCGTGGAGCAACGCCGCGCGTTGTGGCAAAGGCATCTTGCGATGAGAGTGGGGGGGTGTGAGAAGCTGTAGCGAAGGTTCAAACGCGATCTCTTTGCCAGTGTTGGTTTGGGGAAATCTCCTGTTTGGTGCGTCAATATATCGGGCCCCAGGGCCTTTGTCAAGGGAATGTTTCGCCCCTGAAGAATAGGGGACGGCGTTTTGCCGTCCCGGCAAAATGCCCTGTTACACCAGGATCAGACGCACGCCGTCAATGCCTTCCAGGGCTGATATTTTCTTGAGCACCGACTCCGGCGCCGGCTCGTCGACGCTGATGGCCGTCAGGGCCATCGACCCTTTGCCCGTGCGTCCGAGCGCCAGCGCCCCGATGTTCAGGCCGGCGTCGGCCAGGATGCCGCCCACTGCGGCGAGCATGCCGGGACGATCCACGTTGCGGTAAAAAAGGAGCCATCCCTCGGCGCGCACCTCCAGCCGATACTCGTCGATGCGCACCAGGCGGGGATCGTCGGCTCCGAAGATCGCGCCGGCCACCACGCGCCGCTCCCGGTCCGTCTCCAGCGCCACCTCGATCAGGTTGCTGAAGCCGCCTTTCGCCGTGTAGAGCTGCGCTTCCACCGCCAGACCCACCTCTTCGGCCAGCACCGGCGCGTTGATCAGATTTACCGGCCGGCTCTGCGTACACCCGAGCAGTCCCTTGAGCACAGCAATCTTAAGCACTTCCGCATAACGATGCGGCACGTCGCCGTGACACCGGACGAGGACCCGCTCCAGATGACCGCCGCCGAGCTGCCCCGCCATCAGCCCCAGCTTTTCGGCCAATCCCAGATAGGGCTGCACCTCGGAATGCGCCGCCATCCGGATCGCCATCGCGTTGACGGCGGCGTGCACCGGCTCGCCCTTGAGCGCGCGGATCACCTGCTCGGTCACCTGCCGCGCCACCTTCCGCTGCGCCTCTTCGGTGGAGGCCGCAATGTGCGGCGTGGCGACCACGTTTGGATGCGCCAGCAAGCGCGTGAGCGCCGGCGGCGGAGGCTCCTGCGAATACACGTCGAGCGCCGCGCCGCCGACCTGCCCGGACGCGAGCGCCTCCTCCAGCGCCTCCTCGTCGATGATGCCGCCCCGCGCGCAGTTGACCAGGTAAACGCCCGGCTTGCATCGGGCCAGCGTTTCCCGGTTGACCAACCCGCGCGTGGCGTCGTTGAGCGGCGTGTGGAACGTGATGAAATCGCTCTTCTCAAAAATTTCGACCAGCGAAACCAGCGTAATGCCCAGCCGCTCGGCCGCCTCGCGCGAGAGCACCGGGTCGTAGCCGAGCACGTTCATGCCGAAGGCCTGCATGCGACGGGCCACCGCCCGCCCAATCTTTCCGACGCCCACCACCCCGAGCGTCTTCTCATACAGTTCGGAGCCCTTGAAGGCCTTCCGGTCCCACCGCCCCGCGCGAAGAGAGGCGTTGGCCGGCGGAATGCGACGGGCCAGCGCCATCAGCATCGCCACGGTGTGCTCCGCCGTCGAGATGGTGTTGCCGTCGGGCGCGTTGATGACGAGGATGCCCCGGCGCGTGGCGGCCGCCAGGTCGATGTTGTCCACGCCCACGCCCGCGCGCCCGATGACTTTCAGCCGTTCCGCCGCCTCGATCATCTCGGCGGTGATCGTCGTTCCGCTCCGGATGATCCAGGCGTCGGCTTCGCGCGCAAGGGCCGCCAACTCCCCGGGCGTCCGCTTGAGCTGAACGTCGGCTTCCATCCCCTCGGCCCGGAGCAGGTCCGTACACACGGGGTCAACGGCATCGGTAATCAGAATGGTGTGCGACATGGGATCTCCCTCACTAGCGATTCGGAACGTGAGGATAAACTTAAGACGAGCGGGACGCGGGCACGCCCCCGGAAATGTGAGAATACCGAGAAAGCCCCGTGACGAAACGACAAAAAATCTCCGCGCCGGTCTCCGCGCCTATCCGACCAGATCCTCGATCCACTGGAGCACCTCTTCGCGCCCGCGTTGGTCTTTGGCGGAAGTCAGCACGACGGGGGCTTCGCGCCCGGCTTCGGCGAGCGCCCGTTTCACCGCGGCGACGTGCCGGCTCCGCCGGTTCGCCGAAAGCTTGTCGGTCTTGGTCAGCAGGATCACGTACGGCGCCTCGCTCTCGCGGGTGAGCGCCATCACCTCCTTGTCGAGCGCGGTGGGGGGGTGGCGGCTGTCGATCAGGTGAAAGATGAGCCGGAGCGACGCGCGCTCGAGGAGGTACCGCCCGATGAAACGCTGCCACCGCTCCCGCTGCGTGCGCGAGACCTTCGCATATCCGAAGCCCGGCAGATCGACGAGGTAGAACCGTTCGTTGACGAGGTAGAAGTTGAACTCCTGCGTCTTGCCCGGCGTGCCGCTGATGCGCGCGATGCTGCGACGCCCCACGAGCATGTTGAGCAACGAACTCTTCCCGACGTTCGACCGCCCGATGAACGCCACCTCCGGCAATCCTTCCCCGGGCAAACTCGACCACCCGCCCGCGCCCCGAACGAACTTGACCTCTTTGATCTTCATGGGCTCGCTGCGTTCGCCTCATTGGGCTCACTGACGTTAGCCGTCCTGTGCGCCTTCGGCGCGTCATGGGCTCACTGCGTTCGCGTCAAAGTCCCACACCCAAACGCCCCCCACACCCGCGCGCTCCGTCATACATGTCTCCGAAGGACGAGCCCTTGACGCAAGCCGCAGGGCGAGCCCGGACTACACCGTCGCGAAGTGGTCCTTCACCGTCGCGCCGATGAGCGCCGGGTTCATCACGATGACGGCGCCGGCGGCTTCGAGCGCGGCGAACTTGTCTTCGGCGGTTCCTTTGCCGCCCGAGATGATCGCGCCGGCATGGCCCATGCGGCGGCCCGGAGGCGCCGTGCGCCCGGCGATGAAGGCAAAGACCGGCTTCGTCATGTGCGCCTTGATGTAGGCGGCGGCCTCCTCCTCGGCCGTCCCTCCGATCTCGCCGATCATCACGACGGCCTCGGTCTCGTCGTCCGCCTCGAACAGTTCGAGCGCGTCGACGAAGCGGGTGCCGATGACCGGGTCGCCGCCGATGCCGACGGCCGTGCTCTGCCCGAAGCCGTTCCGCGTGAGTTGATCGACGGCTTCGTACGTGAGCGTGCCCGAGCGGGAGACGACGCCGATGGAGCCCTTCGTGAAGATCATCGCGGGCATGATGCCGACCTTCGCCTCGCCCGGCGTGAGCACGCCCGGACAGTTCGGCCCGATCAGATGCGCGCCCTTCTTCCGCACGTAATGATAGACCGGCACCATGTCCCGGGCGGGGATGCCCTCGGTGATGCACACGATCACTTCGATGCCCGCGTCGGCGGCTTCGAGGATGGCGTCGGCGGCGAAGGGCGGCGGCACGAAGATGATGGACGTGTTCGCCCCTTCCCGCGCGACGGCTTCGGCCACGGTGTTGTACACCGGACGTCCGAGGTGCGTCTGCCCCCCTTTGCCCGGCGTGACGCCCGCCACGAGCGGCGTGCCGAATTCGATCATCTGCTCGGAGTGGAAGCTGCCTTCCTTCCCCGTAAAGCCCTGGACCACCAGGCGCGTGTTCTTGTCAACGAGGATGCTCATCTTGACGTGGGTTCAGGTTTTCGATGGAAAGTGCGCAAATTAGCGGATATTGGAATAAAAGCTTCGGGCCGGAAAGGAAACTTGTCAACTATTCATGCGCCGCGCGGGCGACCGCATCGCCGAGGCCGAGGAGCCGCGCTTCGTCGAACGGACGCCCGAGGAGCTGAAGCCCCACGGGGAAGCCGCCCGGATGCGCGCCCACGGGGACGACGAGCCCCGGAAGGCCCGCGAGGTTGGCCGTGACGGTATAGATGTCGTTGAGGTACATGGCGAGCGGATCGTCGATCTTGCTGCCGAGGCGGAACGGCGGCGTCGGCGTGGCGGGGGTGAGGATCACGTCCACGTCTTCGAAGGCGCGGTCGAAGTCGCGGCGGATGAGGGTGCGAACGCGCTGCGCCTTGCCGTAATACGCGTCGTAATAGCCGGAGGAGAGCGCGTACGTGCCGAGCATGATGCGCCGCTTGACCTCGTCGCCGAAGCCTTCGGTGCGGGTCTGCGCATAGAGGCGCGTCAGGACCGTATCCCGGGAGGCGAGGCGGGCGCGGACCTCGGCGGCCCGCGCGTCGTCGCCTGCGGCCTCGGCGGCGCGGAGGGCGGCTTCGAGCGCTTGCGTCTCCTCGCGAAGCTCGCGCCGCACGGCCTCTTCGTCGGCGCGGTAGCCGTAGCGGACGCCGTCGTACCGGGCCAGGTTGCTCGAGGCCTCCGCCGTGGTCAGCACGTAATACGCGGCGATGCCGTACTTCGTGTGCGGGAGCGAGACGTCGTGGATCGTCGCGCCGCCTTCGCGCAGCCGCTCGACCTGCGCTTCGATGCGGGCGCGGATGCCTTCGTCGAGCCCTTCGCCGAAATATTCCGCCGGCAGCCCCACACGCAGCCCGCGCACCGACCCGGTAAGCGCCGCGCCGTAGTCCGGAACCTCCACCGGCGCGCTCGTCGCGTCCCACGGGTCGCGCCCGGCAATGACGCCGAGCACGGCGGCGAGGTCCTCCGCCGAGCGGGCGAGCGGCCCGATGACGTCGAACGAGGAGGCATAGGCGACGAGGCCGTGACGGCTGACGCGCCCGTACGTCGGCTTCAGGCCCATCACGCCGCAGAAGGCCGCCGGCTGCCGGATGGAGCCGCCGGTGTCCGTGCCGAGCGCCGCGTGGCACATCCCCGCCGCCACCGCCGCCGCCGAGCCGCCCGACGAACCACCCGGCACGTAGTCGGGGTCGAGGGGATTGCGGACGGGGCCGAAGTACGAGTTCTCGTTCGACGAGCCCATGGCGAACTCGTCGCAGTTCGTCTTCCCGATGAAGACGGCCCCCGCCTCGCGCAGCCGCTCGATGGCGGTGGCGTCGTAGAGCGAGGTGAAGTTTTCGAGCATGCGGGAGGCGCACGTCACCCGCCGGTCCTTGATGCAGAGGACGTCCTTGACGGCCACGACCATCCCGGCCAGCGGCAGGCGCTCGCCCCGCGCGAGCCGCGCATCGAGGTCGCGGGCGCGGCGGAGCGCTCCCCCGGCATCGACCGAGAGGAAAATGTTGAGCCGCTCGTTGTCGGCTTCGATGACCTCCAAAAAAGACGAGACCAGGCTCTCGCAGCTGGTCTCGCCTCGCGCCAGCGCCCGGCGGGCGTCGGCAAAGGTGGTGTGCTTCATAGCGTTGCGGCCCGGAGCGTGAGGACTCAGGAAGCGCTCGATGCGCCGGTGGAGCCGGCGTTCTGCTGCGGCGGCTCCGGGCGCGTGGTCGTCGTCTCGACGGGCGCGCGCGGCGCCGGGGTCTGGGCCGGCGGGCGCGGCTGCTGGATCTGCGGGCGGTCGTCGATGTGCACGTTCAACTCGCTCTGAATCTCGCGGGTGGCGGACTTGAACTCTTTGATGCCCTTGCCCAGCCCACGCGCGATCTCCGGAATGCGTTTCGCCCCGAAGATCAGCAGGATCGCCAGAAAGATGAGAATCAGTTCCGGCATTCCGATGCTACCCATAGCGTTCACCTCTCAGTCAAATGGGATCTTTACATCCGCAACCGTGCGGCGGCGGAAGGCGGCACGGCGCGAAAGCCGCGGCGCCGTCAAGATAACGACACCTTGACGCCACCGGCGCGGGAAAATATAGCGAATTTCGCCCTCTCGTTTTCGCGTCGCGCCGTATGGGCTTCTTATGCGCGAGACGCCCCCGGGTTCGCTCCCGCGTTCCCCGCGATTTCCCTTGCGCCTTGCGACGCGCGCGTTTACCTTATCCCCGAAAAAGCACATGACCGCACCTACTCTCCCGACGCCGCTTTCCCGCGAGGCCGTCGCCTCCTGGCCGAAAGCCGAGCTCCACTGCCACCTCGACGGCTCGCTCCGCCTCTCCACCGTCCTCGACCTTGCCCGCCGGCAGGGCAAGATGAGCCTCCTCCCGGCAGACTCCGAGGAAGGCCTCGAAGCCATCCTCCGCGAGATCGACCACTCGGAAACGCTCGAAGCGTACCTCGAATGGTTCAAGTACACGATCCCGCTCATGCAGACGCAGGAGGCGCTCCGGCGCATCGCCTACGAGCTGGCCGAGGACAACGCCCGTGAGAACGTCCGCTACCTCGAAGTGCGCTACGGGCCGATCCTCCACACCGAGGAGGGCCTCTCGCTTCAGGAGGTCAACGACGCCGTGTACGAAGGGCTGCAGGCCGCCGAGCGCGACTTCGACCTCCGCACGAACATCATCGTGTGCGGCCTCCGCGACCGGTACGAGAGCGAGTCGCTGCGGCAGGCCGAACTTGCCGTCCATGCCCGGAAAAAAGGCGTCGTCGCCTTCGACCTGGCGGGCGGGGAGGCCGGCAACCCGCCCAAACATCACCTCCACGCCTTCTATTATGCGCGCAACCATCTGCTCAACCTGACGGTCCATGCCGGGGAGTCGTGGGGGCCGGAATCGATCCATCAGGCGCTCTTCTATTGCGGCGCGCACCGCATCGGTCACGGGATCACGCTCCACCGCGATCCCGAGTTGATGCAATACGTGATCGACCATCAGGTGCCGCTCGAGATCTGCCCGACGAGCAACGTGCAGACCCACGTCGTCGAGAGCTACGAGACGCATCCGATCCGGCTTTTCGTGGCGAAAGGCGTGCCCGTGACGGTGAACACGGACAACCGCCTCTTCAGCCGCACTTCGGTGACGGAGGAACTCTGGCGCGTGCATACGCATTGCGGGATCAAAGCGGAACAACTGCGGGAGATCGCCCTCAACGGCTTCCGCTATGCCTTCCTTCACTGGGATGAAAAACAGGACCTGCTCCGCCGCGTTCTCGATGCCTTTCCGATGCCGCGTTCCGGAGAAACGCCGGTGTGGTAGCGGTCGGCCCCGAGCGTCGCGCACGGAACGCCACGACGCCTCATGAAACGAACCCTTCGGCCCGCCCCCACCCTCCTCGGCCACATCGAGCTCCCGCCGGACAAGTCGGTGGCCCACCGCGCGGCGATTCTCGCGGCGCTGGCCGAGGGGTCGTCGCAGATCGTCAACTATCCGGCCTCGGAGGACCCCCGGTCGACGCTGGCGTGCCTCCGCGCCCTCGGCGTGGAGATGGAGGAGCGCGAGGGCATCCTGTACGTGGAAGGACGCGGCCTCGAAGGGCTGACGCCGCCCCGCGCGCCGCTCGACTGCGGCAACTCGGGCACGACGATGCGCCTGCTCGCGGGCGTGCTCGCCGGGCAGCCGTTCGACGTCGTCCTCACCGGCGACGCTTCGCTCCGCCGCCGCCCGATGACCCGCATCGCCGAGCCGCTCGAAGCGATGGGCGCCGGCGTCACGCTCACCGAAGGACACGCGCCGATCCGCCTCGAAGGCGGGCGGCGGCTCCACGGCATCACCTACCGGCTGCCGGTGGCCTCGGCGCAGGTGAAGTCGTGCGTGCTCCTGGCCGGACTCTTCGCCGAAGGCACGACGACGGTCGTCGAAAGCATCCCCTCGCGCGACCACACCGAGCGCATGCTCGGCCTCGACACGTTCGAGACGGGCGGCCTCCGGCGCCTCTCCGTCACGGGCGGCCGCCGCATCGCCCCTCGCACGTGGGCCGTGCCGCGCGACTTCTCGGCGGCGGCCTTCTTCCTCGTGGCGGCGAGCATCGTGCCCTTGGGCGAGGTGCGGCTGCCGGGCGTCGGGCTCAACCCCTCGCGCACCGCCTTCCTCAACGTCCTCCGCGCCATGGGCGCACACGTGGAGGTCCACCACGAACGCGAGCACGGCGGCGAGCCGATGGCCGACCTCGTCGTGCGGCCCGCCCCGCTCCACGGCGTCACCGTCGGCAACCCGCTCATCCCCAACCTCATCGACGAGATCCCGGCCCTCGCCGTGGCCGCCGCCTGCGCCGAGGGCCGCACCGAGATCCGCGACGCCGCCGAACTCCGCGTCAAGGAAACCGACCGCCTCGCCGCGCTCGCCGCGAACCTCCGCGCCCTCGGCGCGCACGTCGAAGAACGCCCGGACGGCCTCGTCATCGAAGGCGGACGACCGCTCCACGGCGCGACGGTGGACAGCTTCGGCGACCACCGCATCGCCATGGCCATGGGCGTGGCGGGCCTCGTCGCCGAAGGCGAGACGACCGTCACCAACGCCGGATGCGCCCGCGTCTCGTTCCCCGGCTTCTGGAAAGAGCTCAAACGCGCGGCGGGAATCTAGCCGAAGCCGCCGCCCGGTGCGCGAACGGCGCCTCACGTCCGGCCCTTCACGTACCGCGTGTTGTACGCCTCGTGGGACAACGCCTCCACGGGGACGAGGCCCCGCTCCGGATCGTCCCGGCAGATGAGGCGATAGCTGCGCCCGATCGGAATGGAGATCACGGTGCGGTCGTAATGCATGCGCTTCCCGTGATAGTCCGTATAATCGCGCCCGTCTCGCAGCCCTTCCAGAATGGCGCGCGTCTTCTCGACGACGCGCCGGGGCAGGTGGCCGAGCTCAATCGGGTCGTCTCTCAGCCGCTCCCGCCACGCCTGCCGCCGCTCGGCCTCGCGCGCCCGCGCCTCCTCCTTCTGCCGGCACCGATGGCAATACCGGCCATAGCCCTGATGCCCGCAGTCGAACGTCTTCTTTCTTCGCCCCATGATGCCTCCGGTTCATGAGCTCCCCCCCTGAAAACTACTTTGGAAGCCCGCCTCATCACTTTTTTCCGGACCGGGCAGTTTTTTTTTCGAAACCATGACCTTTTTTCCGAAGAGAGGACGCTTATATAGAAAAGCCCTTCTCCTACGCAGTTCTTGCGTTTCGGGAAGCCGGTCCTTCGGTGGGGAGAGACCGGCTTCCCATTTTTTATGTCCGTTCCGCTTCTCCGGGGACCCAGAGGTGCGCCCCGAGATCCACGCATCCGTCGTCCGTGAAGGCGACCCCTTCGCTGCGAAGAAGGTCTTCCATGATGTGGGGGCCGCCGAAGTGCATCCGCCCCGAGAGCGCGCCGAAGCGGTTGACGACGCGGTGGCACGGCAAGGGCGTCTCGGCCGCGGCTTTGAGCGCCCACCCGACGGTCCGCGCCGCGCTCCCGACGCCGAGGCTCCGCGCGATGTGCCCGTACGTGGTCACCTTCCCGCGCGGGATCTGCGCCACGACGTCCCACACCCGCCGGAAAAAATCGTTCGGCTCCTGCTTCGAGGTCGTCATGCGTATCGGGGAAAAGGGCCGGGTTATCCGCCGGTGTTTTGCACATGGAAACGGAGGGTGCGTTCGACGTGCTGCCCGGTCGTCTCGTCGGTGACGCGCACGCGCACTTCGAGTTCGCCGTTTCCGGTCCAGTCGCTCAGATCGAGGAAAATCGTCTCCTTCGCCGTGCGTCCGCGCGTCGTGTTCGAGATGCGTGAAGCCGTGCGTGCTTCCTCTTTTCCGCCGAGCAGGCGCAACAGCCCCTCCTTGTCTTCACTCCGCGCGATCTCGTATTCGACCGTATAGTGCGCCAGGTCGTCCGCGCCGAAGGTGAGGTGGTACACTTCGAAGTACAGCGCCAGTTGCACGTCCGAGGCGATGCGTGAGAACGGATACGGTGAAGCCGAGGCGGGGTCGTCGAGGGTGAGGAGGCTCTCGTCGCCCTTGCGGGTGAAGATCGGCTTGAGGTCGCTCATCTCCAGCGTGCGCCCGTCGGCGACGAGGGCCGTGAGCGAGTCGGCCGTCCCGGCGCCCATCTTCACCTTCGGCCCGAGGCGCATCTGCGTTCCCATGCGGGAGCCCGGCAGGTACTCGTCCCACTGAAAGGCGAGGTGATACCGCCCCGTGTCTCCCCGCACCACCATCGTTTGCACGGGGATGACGGCGTCGTCGTTTTCGGGCACGTCGGTGAGGAAATAGCGTTTCTGGTTGACGACGCGGGGCTGGTGATGCTCCGTCTTTTGCACCGTCGTCATGTTGATCACGAAGGTGTCGGACACGTCGTAGCCCTGCTTCCGAAGCCGCTTCCGGAGCTTCTTCGAGGGGCGGATCGCGCCGACGGCGGGGCTCCAGTAGACCTCCGTGCGCGTGCGCCCGTCGTCGTCGAGGAAACGGGCCACCCGCACTTCGACGGGCAGGCGCTCGGTCTCGCGGAAGACGTCGGAGGACGCCCTCGGCGCGTACGCCTCACGGCGTCCGTAGGCCATCTCGTCCTCGCTCTCGGTGCGCATCAGGATCGTCTGCGCGAAGACGTCGGGCGAGGGGCGGCTGGTCACCCGGTTGGCCTCGATCCCCGCGGGGATGCGGTTGATGCGCCGCGTCCGGTTGAGGATGCGCCCCGGCTGAAAAGCAGGCAGTTCCATCGCGTAGTTCTCCACGTCGCTGTACCGCGCCTCGAAGTCGGAATGGAGCGGGGCGAGTTGCTGATAAATCGACCGGAGCACGGCGATCATACGGGTGGCCTTGTCCACGCCCCGCTTCGAACGGCTGAAGCCGAAACGCAGCACCTTCGGGATCAGGTCGATGGTCTGGGCAAAGGTGAAATGGTCCGTCTTTTTGACGAAAAGGAAGTACGCGGCCCGGTCGATGTCGCCGTAGCGCCAGAACACGTTTTCGGGAAAGTCGGACGGGCTGACGCTCACGCCGGGCTGAAACACCACGTCGATCAGCCACGGATCGGTGAAGGAAATCTCGATCTCTTTGTCCGGTTTGCCGTATCGGACGTAGACCTCGCCCCGGTCGTCGAAGCCGGTGAGGCGCTCGGGGTAGGCGAAGTGCTCCTCGGCGTAGGCGACCCGTTCGAGGTGTTCGAGGAGCCGTTCGTTCTCGAGCGTGGCGGGCAGCGGGTCCTGGCTTCGCCACCATTCGAGGAGCCGCGTGCCCGCGCCGGGCTTGAACGTCCACTCGTCCGCCGCCACCGCCGGCACGTTGGCGATGACCTCGTCGAGCACGTCGTCCGGAAGAATCACGGCCAGCTGGGCCACGTGCCGGGCCATCAGCGCGACTTCTCCGGGGAAGAGCGGCTCGTCGAGCGCGGCGAGGAGGCTCAGGTACAGCCGGACGGTCTCGCCGGGAAAAACGGCGCGTTGTTCGGCGGTGAGGCTGCGAAGGTAGGCGTCGGTGAGGCGGAGGTCGAAGAAGCCCGCCCGGTCGAGCGCGATGAGCCCGGTGCGCCAGGCGCGCTGCATGTTGTCCCGGTCGCCGAGGCGCTCGTAGGCCCGCCCGAGCCAGTACGCCGCCGTCCCGCGCGACTGCTCGGCATAGGCGGGCGCCTGGGCCAGCAACGCTTCGAGCCGGCTCACGGCCCGCTCATAGGCGCCCGTCTCCACCGCTTCGACGCCGCCGGCAAACGCAAGGTACTGCGCCGCCTCGACCGAATCCGGACGCTGCGCGCGGCTCCCCTCACCCGCCGACAACCACAGCATCGCGGCCAGAACCGTCATCATTCCTTTCTTTCCCCACGCCATCGTCACCTCGACCGATAAACTTTGCAGGTCTCTCTTAATCATACCGACGAAATGCGCCTTCGCCCCTGCCGGTTGGGCATCTGCATGCGCCCTTCGAAATGCGCCGTGAACATAGGGATCACGAGACGGACGAACGGAAACCCCGTTCTATCAAAAACTTGCCATGCCTCCGGAGTTCCCGCCGGAGCGTTTTCACACGCTCCCGAGCGACACGACGACGCGCGACGTCGGAGCTTCCTTGCCCTCACCGCCCCGCACGGCGAACCGCGCCACGGCTCCGGTATCCGTATCGTATATGGCGAAGGCGGCGTCGACCGGGACGGGTTCCCCCCGCTCGAAGCGCGCGCCCATGAGCGTGCCCGGGTTGAGCAAAAGCACGTCGCGACCGCCGGCACGCTCGCGGCTGACCTCCGCCGTGTGATTGTGCCCGAAGCACACCACGTCGAACCACCCCGAGGCGGCGAGCGGCCGCGCAATACCGTCGAAGTGCTGCACCGCGATGCGCCGTCCGCCCAGGGTAAGGCGCGCCATCTCGCCGTGGATCTGCACCCGCTCCCCGTAGCCCCCGGCGATCCGGGTGATGCGGAACGTGTCGGCGTCGTTGTTGCCGAAGACGACGTGGATCTCGCCGGGGAAATCGTCGGCGAGGCGTTTCATGACGAACGGCGAGCACAGGTCTCCACAACAGATCAGATGCCCGACGCCGTCGAGCGACCCGAGCGCGGCGCGGAGATTCCAAAGGTGATCGTGTACGTCGGAGAGAACGGCGATTTTCATCTTTACCCTCTCATTTCCTTTGACTTTGCATTGTTTTTTTTTACTGTGAAAGAAAATTACAGTTTTATTCACTCTATGAATGATTTCGCCTCATGAAAGCGCATCGAACGTGTCAATTCTTTCTACTTACGCTGCTGCTTTCCGCTCCTTTCGTGGTTGGATGCGATCAGGCCACCCCGCAAACCGAGGCGCCATCGGAGGACGTATCCGGCCTGTTTCACACCTTCGAAGGTAAGGTATCCATCGAGATTATACCCGCTTCGGATCCCGACGGCGCCATCAGTGAATACCACATCCTCGTCGATGTCATTGCGGGAGAAGGCGAGCCCACCGGCCACGTCTTCAGACTTCAATATCCGGGTGATCCCGGCAAACGCATCAAGCAGGGCCTCTTCGAGGGACGGGTCATTTACAACTATGAGAGCAACAGTCCCCACAATACCGATGCGACCGGTTTACCGACCCATGCCATACCGAAAGCGGTCTACGTCGACGTGCCGGACAATCGCTTTGCGATGACGCTCGGAGAAGAAACGAAGGTCGCCGGGGGCTACCCCGCCATCCTGCGCGGCTTTGGCCTCGCTCATTTCTCGGGAGG
>JALSSK010000068.1 GCA_026984335.1 Rhodothermales bacterium | reverse complement strand
CTCCGAGCAACGCGTACGTGGTCGTCTTGCCGAGGTGATAGAGCGTCTGACGCGCGTGCAGCCGCCGCCGCTCCCGCTCGTCGTGCGCCAGCGCCAGCGCGAAGCCCCCGCACATCCCCACGCAGTGCGCGCTCCCCACCAGGCCGATCATAAAAACGACGACGAGATCCGACATTTGTCCGGGTTTTCGTAAAAAGCGACGAGGTACGAATCGTCAACGCCGCCCTCCGCCGGATTCTCCCGCCTTCACTTTAATTTGGATTCCACGCGCCCCGGCTCCCGGAGGGATGCTTTGTGTTTGAGCGACGAGCGCAGTATATACGCGCATTCATCCTCCGCCCCTGATCCTCCGCAACGCTTGCCGTCATGCTGAAGCTGCCCTACGATCCCGAAGAAGCCGCGCGCACCCTCGCCGACGCCGACCCCGTCATGGCCGGTCTGATCGACCGGGCGGGCCCGCTTCGGATGGAATACCGCGCCGTGCGCACGCCGTTCGAGGCGCTGACGCGGGCCATCATCTACCAGCAGCTTTCCGGCAAGGCCGCCGGCACGATCTACGGGCGCGTGGAAGCGCTCTTCCCCGACGGCGGCCTCCACGACCCCGCCCGCGTGCGCGACGCCCCCGACGACGTGCTCCGCGCCGCCGGCATGTCCCGCGCCAAAGTCGCCGCCGTCAAGGACCTCGCCGCCAAAACGCTCGACGGCGTCGTTCCCGACCTCGATGCGTTCCACACGATGGACGACGACGAGATCGTCGCCCGCCTGGTCACCGTGCGCGGCATCGGCGCGTGGACCGCCCAGATGTTCCTTTTCCGCCTCGGTCGCCCGGACGTGTTCCCGGTCACGGATCTCGGCGTGCGGCGGGGCTTCATGCTCGCCTACGAACGCCCGGCACTCCCCGCGCCCGTCGACCTTCTCGCCCACGGCGAGCGGTGGCGTCCGTTCCGGAGCGCGGCGAGCTGGTACCTCTGGCGCGCCGTCGACCTCCACCGGGCGGCGCAGCCCCCATCCTGATCGCGGGCCTTCCCGCCGCGCTCGTCGCGCGCGTGCGCTGCCCGTCGAGGACGCGCCGATCCCGGCGCCGCACCCCCACCCGAATGCCTCCGGACTCCGTGAACCGCACGTGATGGCGAGCAACGTATCGAGCACGCGCTCCAGCCCCTCGCGATCGAGCAACGCCGTCGCATCCGGTTCGGGCAGATCGATCGTGAGCGAAAGCTTCTTCTCCTCGACGAGGAGCCGCATCCGGATCGAAGAGCGTCGCCGGGCGTCCCTCGTGAGGATCGCAGCCGTAGACGCGCGGCCCCCGGAGGCTTCTTGCTCCGGAGCGTGTGCGTGAGCGGCTCCGCCGCCGGGCGGCCGCGCGGAAGAGCGCGTCAGATCAACCCCATCCCCTTCGAGTGGAGCACCCACTTCACGGCTCGCATGAGCAGTTCACGTCCGCTTCGGATGCTCAGCTTCTCCTTGATCCGCTCGACGTGCGACTCCACCGTCTTCACGCTGAGCGAAAGCCCTTCGGCGATCTCCTGATACGTCAGCCCCTCACCGATCATCCGGAAGACCTGCATTTCCCGGTCGCTGAGGCGGTCGAGCGAAGAAGTGAACGAATCGCCCGAGGCATGCACCAGCCCCTGCAGCATCCGCGACGAGACCTGTTCGCTGACGAAGACCTCCCCTTTCATCACCTGCCGGATGGCGTCGAGCACCGTGCGGGGCGGTTCCTGCTTCATCACGTAGCCCATCGCGCCGACGCGGAGGACGCGTTCGGCATAATAGGCCTCGTCGAACATGGAGAGGACGAGCATCCGCATGCCCGGCCAGCGCGCCTTGATGTCCATGATGAGGTCGAGCCCGCTCGAGCCCTTGAGCGAGAGGTCCACGATGACGACGTCGGGGCGGGTCCGCTCGATCCCCTCGAGGGCGCCCGGCACGTCTTCCGCCTCGCCGCAGACGCTCAGGTCCGGCTCACGATCGATGAGCCGCCCGATGCCTTCGCGCACGACGGGGTGGTCGTCCACCAGAAAAACGCTCGCCTCTTTCATGAAACCAGCACCCTTGAGAAACGCTTGCCGGGCCGGATGACCTCGCGGCGGGGAACTCATCCGCCGGGGGGGCGCACGTTGTGCCCGCACCAGTACGACACCACGGAGCGGATCATGCGCGAAAATGCGTCGAACGAGATCGGTTTGACGAGATAACTGTTTGCGCCGGACTTATAGCTGCGCAGCCGGTCATCCTCTTCTTCCGAGGAGGTCAGCATCACCACGGGCACGCGCTTAACCTCGGGCGCTTCCTTGATCTGTTGGAGCACCTCGAAGCCGTCAATGCCGGGCATCTTGAGATCCAGCAGGATCAGGTCGGGGACGGGGTGCTTCGTGCGGTCGGCGTATGCGCCTCGCCCGAAGACGTAATCGAGGGCGGACTGCCCGTCGGAAGCCACGGAAAACGTGAACCTCAGCGGCGCGAGCCCGTCGCCTTTAGAGACGCTTTCCCGACCGATTTCGTGGAACGCGTTGAGAGTCAGTTCCACGTCCATGTCGTTATCTTCGACGAGGAGAATATGCGCCACGCGTGCGTGCCCTGTTCGGTTTGAAGATCGTTCGGCGCCTGAATGTCGAAAGAGCGGCGCATGATCCCGGCCTTTGTGGGAAAATAGACCACCTGCGCGTCTTTATCCAACCTTTTTCGCGTGAACGCCCAAATTGCAGCCTGCGCGGCGCGTCAGCCGGGCGCACGGAGCAAAACGATGGTCGCGCCCCATCCGCTTCGATCCTCGGCCGCCGGTCGATACCCGCTCACTTCGGGCAACCCGTCGAGGATGTGATGCACGGTGCGCCGGAGCGTCCCGGTCCCCTTGCCGTGGATGATGCGAACGCGGAGGATGCCCTCTTCCCGGCACGCCCGGAGGTATTCGGGCACGAGGCTTTTCACGTCGCGCGGCGCGAAGACATGGAGGTCGAGCACGCCGTCAATCGGGTATTCCACCGGTTCCATCGCGCGTCTCTTTTCGGGTGAAACGGAGTCTTTTCGGGTGAAACGGAGTCTTTTCGACGACCGCCGCCCCTCGTCACTCCATCGGTTTTTCGAAGATCATGAAGTGTTGTTGTGGGAGGATCGTCTTCGTCTCGCGCCATATCAAGCCCACCGCCGCCATCTCGTCGCGCACCTGCGCTTCGGTCATCCGGTGCCGTTCGGGAACGGGGATGGTCGGGTCCTCCCCGCGATACTCGACGATCACCACGCGCCCGCCGGGTCGGAGGGCCGAGACGACGTTCCGCATCATCTCATAGGGATGGGAGAATTCGTGATAGGCGGCCACGATCAGCGCCACGTCCACGCTCCCTTCCGGCAGGTTGGGGTCGTCTTCGGAGCCCCGCACCGGCGTGACGTTGCGCACCTTCCGTTCGGCCATGCGCGCCCGGATGGTGTCGAGCATGGCCGGGTCGATGTCCACGGCGTAGACCTTTCCGGAGGGGACGCGCGCGCTGATGCGGAAGGTCAGGTAGCCCGTGCCCGCCCCGATGTCGGCGACGACGTCGTCCGCCTTGAGTTCGAGCGCCTCCACGAGCCGCTCGGGCAGTTCTTCCACCTCACGTGTCTGTCGTTCGAACCAGAGGTGCCCTTCGGGCAGGCTTCGCGCGATCTCCCGGCCCCGATACACGCGTCCGGACCCGTCCCGGCCGGTGTCGGGGCGCGTCTCGTAGTGCGCTTCGTTCCCGGGCTGTTCGGAAGACGTGCATGCCGACGGAACGATGAGCGCCGCGAGGAGCACGGCCATCAGCCGAATCCCATCTGTCGGGAATCTCAGGCGCATGGAGACGAGGGGGTCGAGGTAGGTGACGGGGATGAGGGGAGGAGAGCAATGATGACCCCGCATGCGGGCGAAAGATCCCACACGCCGCCGCCCGCTCTTGCGATGCGCCCGGCCCGCCCGACGCCTTTTCGCCTTTACTTCACGAGGGCATTTCCTTTTATTAACGCAGACCGCATATTATACTGCTTCTCTTCGGCGCTCCCCGCGCGTCTTCCCGCCAACGCTTAGTTTCATTGCGCATGAAGCGTCCCCCCCTTTTCGTCGCTCTCGCCGTCTCGGCGCTGTCGATGATTGCTCCGGCAGCGGCGCAGAATGCGTCCTTCGAAGATGCGGTCGTGGACGTGGGGAACATCGGGCTGACGGTCACGAACGCGGGCTTCATCGGGCGGGCCAACACGCGCAACAACCCCACCGGGCCGCCGTCGATGGAGTACCCGCTCGACTCGGGCATCGAGCACCTCTTCGAGTCGGGGTTGTGGGTGGGCGCGATCCGCAGCGACGGCGTGGCCACCGTGCGCACGGGCGCGGTGACGGCGGCCGGCGGCTATCGGCCCGGCGCCACCGGCTACGAGTTCGCGCAGGCCAGTCCCATCATCGAGCGCTCGCGCCTGCCCGAGTCGGAGGTCTTCACCCGGAGCGCCGTCAGCCATCAGGACTATCTCGCCACGTTCGTCGACACGGCGGCGGTGCTGCCCGGCACGTCCATCCAGATGCCCGACCCGCAGGGCCGCCTCGGCATGGAGGTCCACCTCGAAAGCTTCGCGTGGAACTTCCCCTTCACCGAGTACTTCGTCATCCTCAACTGGAAGATCGTCAACATCAGCGACGCCCCGTGGGACAGCGTGTACGTGGGGATGTATCACGACCTCGTCGTGCGCAACATCAACACGACGAACGAGACCGGCGGCGCTTTT
>JALSSK010000067.1 GCA_026984335.1 Rhodothermales bacterium | reverse complement strand
CTCGGGGGGCATCGAGAGGGCCTCGTCGAAGAGGAGTCCGATCTTATCCCAGGTTACGGTTTCCATGAGAGGGCACGCGAATGGAGCGCAGAACCGCCGGCGCGGACGGGACGGGCGACTTCGGACAAAGGGCTTTCTTCTATATACACCAAAAGGACCGCAAACGGGTCACGGAAAAACCACGAACGGATCGGTCGAAACGCCCGGGCGGGCTTCAGTCTTCTTTCATGTGCCGGAACAGCCAGGCCTGGGCCAGCGCCCAGTCCCGTTTCACGGTCGCCGGAGAGACATCGAGCGCGGCGGCGGTCTGTTCGATGGTCATGTCGCCGAAGAAGCGGCATTCGACGACGCGGACCTGCCGCTCGCTCTTTTGCCCGAGCGCCGTGAGCGCCTCGTGAAGGGAGAGCAGGTCGTCGAGGCGTTCGTCGTCGATGAGGGCTTCACGACCGCCCTCATCGTCGTCGAGTGTCACCTTCGTCTGAGCGCCGCCCCGTTTGAGCGTTTTGCGCTTCTGGGCATAATTGATAAGGATATGCCGCATGGCGCGTGCGGAGACGGCGAGGAAATGGGAGCGGCTTTTCCATTCCACCTTGCTCTGATCGACGAGCTTCAGGTAGGCCTCGTGGAGCAGCGCCGTGGTGTTGAGGGTATAGTCTCCGTGCCAGCGGCGGCGCTGCCCGTGCGCCAGTTCGTAGAGCGTCTCGTAGACGAGCGGAAAGAGGTCGTTCAGCGCGCCCGAATTGCCGTCGCGAGCCTGAAGCAGCAGGCGGGTAACGGTAGCCTTGGAGGAAGTGTTCGTCATGGGCCGGCCGCCGGGCGACGAAAAAATACTCGAGCATCAGGTCGGAGGCGCCGGTCGGGTGGGTGAAAGGCAACCGGCCTCGGGCGTGCTTTCCGGAAAATACGAATTGAAACCGATCCCTGCTTCGAACGGGGATACGACGCTGCATTCGGAGGGCGGCGGAGACGCGCCGGAAGGGCTATGCGCCGGACGGGGCCTCCGGCTGCTCCGCAAAGCTGTCAACGGCCTCCTGGACGGTTTCGTAGTGGTCGAACACGGGACCGAGCAGCCGCGTCATTAAAAAGAGATTCTTGACGCGTTTTTGCATCCCGGCCAGGCGAACGTCCCCGCCCGCGCGGCGCATCGTCGTCAGGCTGCTGATGAGCAGGCCGATGGCGGTCGAGTCGAGGAGATCGGCCTTCGAGAGGTCAATGACCACGTGGATCTTGCCCGCTTCCTTGAGATCCTCGATGGTCTGCTTGAAGGCCTCGCCCTCGACGGCGCCCAGAAACTTCCCGGTGATCTCGATGACGACGGCGTGGTATTCCTCTTTGACTTTGAACGGCATGGTTGATTCCTGTGCGTGAGTGGGTGGGGATGGTGCAAGTACGAATGACGGTAGGAGGTTCCCGGCAAAGAGTCAAGTCTTTCCGGCGAAGGGACGCCGGGTCGGGGGCTCACGCCGTGCGCTCACGCCGTGCGCCGGAGGGCGAGCATCGTCATGTCGTCGTTCGGAGGAATCTCGCCGGTGTGTCGGCGGACGGCGGCGATGATGCGCTCGATGAGCGTGTCGGCGGATGTGTCGGCGTGAGCGCGAAGCATCTCGCCGAGGCGCATGGTGTCGAACTGTTCGCGGTCTGCGTTCATGGCCTCGGTGATGCCGTCGGAATAGATGAGCAGGGTGTCGCCGGGGGCGAGGGCGACGGCGCCCTCCCGGTAGGGGAAGTCCGGCTGGAAACCGAGCACGAGGCCGCTGGTGGGGAGTTCGCGGATCCGGCCGTCGGCGGCGTGGAGGAGGGGGCGGTTGTGGCCTGCGTTGACGTACCGGAGCGTGTGCGTGCGCGTGTCGAGCAGACCGAAGAAGAGCGTGACGAAGGAGCCTCGCCCGATGCTCCGGCACAGCATCCCGTTCGAATGGACGATGCAGTCCCGGACGGAGTCGGGCTGGGCAAGGGCCTGCCCGCGAAGCGTCGCCTGCACGTTGGCCATGAGCATGGCCGCCGGAAGCCCCTTGCCGGAGACGTCGCCGACGCACAGGCCGAGGCGGTCCCGGTCGACCCGGATGAAGTCGAAGTAGTCGCCGCCGACGGTCTGGGCAGGCAGGCTGAGGCCGGCAATGTCGTAACCGTCGCACACCGGCGGTTCTTTGGGCAGGAGGTTGGTCTGGATCTCGAAGGCGAGCCGGTATTCCTCGCGCAGCCGGATGAGCTTTTTTTCCTCCTCCTGCAGCCGGGCGTTCTCGATGGCCTGCGCCGATTGCCCGGCGAGGATGGCGAGCAGCCGCTGATCGTCGCGCGTGAAACCGCCCTCTTTCTTGTTGTACAGGGTCAGGATGCCGATCAGGCGGCTCTGCACGATCATCGGCACGCAGAGCACGGAGTGGATGCCGCGTTGCCACCGTGTGCCCCGGAACCGCTCGTCGTGGGCCGGATCGTTGATCAGGAGCGGGCCCTTGTAGAGATGCATCCACCCGAGGAGGCTCTGTTCGGAGCGGTAGGCCTCATGATCGCCGGAACTGGCGGAAGTGCGGATGAACGTTTGTGTGGGATCGGCGGCATCCTGCCCCACGAGGGTAATGACGGCCTGCTCCGCCCGGATTGCGCGCAGCGAACGCCGGATGATGGCGTGCATGATCTCCTGCACGTCGCGCGTGGCGCTGACGGCGAGGCTGAGCTCGTTCAGGATGGACAGCTCTTCGACGGCCCGGCGCAGGCGCTCGTTTTCATGCTGAAGAGCGTGCCGGGGGCCGTCAGGGGGTTCTCGGGTCGTCATGGGAGAAGACGTCAGGGGGATCGAATTACCGTGCGCGTAGGATCTCGAATGTACTGTTTTTTCATTAGATTGACTAGCGAGGCGCACGGCGTGAGGCGGGACACCAAAAGCTTTATCGGGAAATGCGTCCTACTCATGCTCATGCAGCATGATACGGACTGATTGAAACAATACGGAGGTCTACGCGCCGGGGTTGCCTTCGCCGGCCGGTCGCGCCCCGCTTCTTCGCGGTCCACGCGCCGATGGTCTCCACGTTGTCTCCTGCGCCATGCCCGAAACCGTGATCCGCGTCGTCGATGTCTATCCGTACCGTCGCCCGAAGGAGGAGACGGTCGAGTTTCTTTTGATGCGCCGGGCGGCTTCGGCGGCGTATGCGGGGCAGTGGCGTATGGTGGGCGGCAAGATCGAGGCGGGCGAGACGGCGTGGCGGGCGGCGCTCCGCGAACTGCGCGAGGAGACCGGCCTCGAGCCCGACCGGCTGTGGGCCCTGCCCTCCGTGAACGCTTTCTATGAGTGGACGCACGACCGCATCAACCTCATCCCCGCCTTCGCCGCCCGCCTCTCCGCCGACCCGACGCTCGACCGCGAGCACGACGCTTTCGTGTGGCTGCCCGCCGAAGCCGCCGCCGCCCGCCTCGCCTGGCCCGAGCAACGACGCCTCCTCCGCCTCGCCGACCGCCTCCTCCGCGAAGGCCTCCCGCCCGAACTCCTCGTGACGGGGTGAAGGGCGTGTACGGGTGGTGGGATGACCTGCCGGATCGGTCTGGCGGTCGGAACTTCTGCTCTTGATGACATGTACCTATTTTGGTACATTGCGATATGGAAAACACTCCTCGCTTGCGTGTCGCTTTCTATCGGAGCGGAACCGGACGAGAACCCGTACGCGAGTGGCTCAAAGCATTGCCCCGAGTCGAGCGCAAGGCCATAGGTGAAGAGATCAAAACCGTGCAGTTTGGCTGGCCGCTTGGTATGCCGCTCGTCCGGAAGATGGAACCGGAGTTGTGGGAAGTGCGCATTCGTCACGGAGACGGAATCGCGCGGATCTTTTTCACTCTGGAAGGAGACGTCATGGTGCTGCTTCACGCCTTCATCAAGAAAGGACGGAAGACCCCGAAGAAGGAACTGGCTCTGGCAAGGAAACGACTCGCGCAGGTGAAAGGAAGGAAGTAGAACGTGAAGGTGACAGGCATGAACGAGCACGTCGGAAGTGACTTCGATGACTTTCTCGCGGAAGAAGGTCTTCTGGCTGAGGTGGAGGCCGCCGCCCTGAAGCGTGTCATTGCGTATCAGGTCGAGGAATTGATGAAGCGGCAGCGCTTGACGAAGACCGAGATGGCCCGGCGGATGCAAACCAGTCGTGCTTCCCTGAACAGGCTCCTCGATCCCTCGAACCCCTCGATCACGCTCCAAACGTTGGAGCGAGCGGCGGCAGCTCTTGGGAAGCGGTTGCGCATTGAATTGGTATAGCATGGAAGCAGGATGGGGGGCTGCGCACGACCGCATCAACCTCATCCCCGCCTTCGCCGCCCGACTCACCGCCGACCCGACGCTCGACCGCGAGCACGACGCTTTCGTGTGGCTGCCTGCCGAAGCCGCCGCCGCCCGCCTCGCTTGGCCCGAGCAACGACGTGCCGACCGCCTCCTCCGCGAAGGCTTCCCGCCCGAACTCCTCGTGACGGGATAAGGAGTGCTACCCGCCGTCCGGTCTGTGTTGGATATCATCCATATTCGACGATCACAATATCCAACCCCGTTGCTGAAGTCAAGCGCCTAAGTGGCTGTTTTTTTCTGAATCTAGATATTGCAATTCACACGCGGGGTTTGTAAAGTGGGAGGTAGAAGTGTTGGATAATGCTATGTTCTTGGGACTCGGCCACGGGGGTGCTGTCGGATCGCTTGCCGGATATGCCCTGGACCAAGGCCTCGGGCTTGCGGCCGGTGGCGTTTTGAGCCAGGCCCGG
>JALSSK010000066.1 GCA_026984335.1 Rhodothermales bacterium | reverse complement strand
CCGCGAGCCGCGCATGAAGTCGCTCTATGACGGAGAGGAGGCGGGCGCGGGCTTCGAGCCGCAGTTCGCCCGCAAGCCCGACGGCTCGTTCGACTTCGACGCGCCCGTCGTCAAGCCCGAGCATCTCCTCGACGTGGAGGCGGGGGCGTCGCTTCGGGAAGAGCGGTTCCGCCTGGCGGGCAACGTCTTCTTCATGGATTTCCGGGACGAGATCGTGCCGAGCGGCGGGCTCGATCAATTCGGCGTCCCGCGCACGGGCAATGCCGACCGGACCCGCCACGTCGGTCTCGAGGTGGAGGCGGCGGTCCGCCTCGCGCCGGGGCTCGACGTCTTCGGCAACGCCACGCTCAGCCGAAACCGCTTCGTCACGTTCACCGAATTCGTCACGACCGACGACGGGGCGACGGTGGGACTCGACCGGAGCGGCAACCCCATCGCCGGCTTCCCCGAACGGACCGCCAACGTCGGACTGACCTATCAGTGGCGGGGCTTCACCGCCTCGGCGCAGGCTCGGATCGCGGGAAAGCAGTTCATCGACAATTCCGGGGGGAAACTTCTTGACGGCGCGCCTTCGTCCGACCTCGAAGTGGACCCGTATGTGCTCGTCGACGCCTCGCTTCGGTACGTCTTTCCCGAACGCTCCGCCTTCCGGGGGCTCGCGCTCGCCTTCGACGTGAACAACGTCTTCGACGACCGGGTGCTGCTCTTCGGAAACGTGGGCTTCGGAACGCCGCAGTTCTTCCCCGCGGCCACGCGCCACTTTTTCGCAGGGTTGAAATACACCCTCCGGTGAACGGGCGGAACGCAGTTTCGGCGGCGTCGTTTCGCCGGGGCGGGCGCTTTACAAACGGGAAACGGACATGACGGCATCGGGCGAGGCGCATCGGGATGGTGGGGAGGCGCTCGAAGTGCTCTTCCGAGACGAGCGTTTCGTGGCCGTGAACAAGCCGCCGGGATTGCTCGTGCATCGGAGCCGCATCGACCGTGGCGCGGACCGCTTCGCGCTTCAGACCGTGCGCGATCAGATCGCTCGGCGCGTCTATCCCGTCCACCGCCTCGACAAACCCACGTCCGGGGTGCTTCTCTTCGCGCTCGACCCTGAAGCCGCCCGTCGGCTCTCGGACGCTTTCGCGCGTCGTCTGGTGCGGAAGACCTACCTCGCCGTGGTCCGGGGCTACCTCGCGCCGTCCGGCGTGATCGAGCACGCGCTTCGGGAGCGGCGGGACCGGATGACCGACGCGAAGGCGCGGCGCGACAAGCCCGCGCAGGCGGCCGTGACGGTCTATCGCCGCCTCGCGACGGTGGAGACGCCGCACGCCGTGGGACGGTATCCGACGAGCCGGTATGCGCTCGCCGCCGTGCGCCCCCGCACCGGGCGAACGCATCAGATCCGCCGCCACATGAAGCACCTCTTTCACCCCGTCATCGGAGACCGGAAATACGGGGACTGGAGGCACAACCGCTTTTTCGAGGAGCACTTCGGGTGTCGGCGGATGCTTTTGCACGCCGCCGCACTCAGGTTCCGGAACCCGTTCACCGGAGCGCCGACGGTCGTCTTCGCGCCGCTCGACCGGGCCTACCGCGACGTGGTCGAGCGTCTCGGCTGGGGCGGGGCGCTGTAAGGGGATGTCCTACCCCGCGCATGCCGGGAGCCCTCACAAACGGCGGCGGAGGTCGCCTTTATACTGGCGAAAAGCGCGCGTGAGGACGCCCGCGCGGGCAGACCTTGTTTCACGATTCGTCTTTGAACCATGATTCTGGTGACCGGGGCCGGCGGGCAGATCGGGAGCGACCTCGTGGAAGCGCTTCGCGAGCGGTGCGGCGAGGACGACGTGCTCGCCACCGACCTGACGTCGCCCGGCGGCGAGGGGCCCGGCGAAGCGCTCGACGTGACGGACCGGCCGGGCCTTCGGAAGCTCGTCGAACGGCGCGGGGTCGAGACGGTGTATCACCTCGCAGGGCTGCTCTCGGCCGTCGGTGAAAAGCATCCGGACCGATGCTGGGAGGTCAACGTGAACGGGCTCCGGAACGTCCTGGAGCTGGCGCAATCGCACGGGTTGCGGGTGTTCTGGCCGAGTTCGATTGCCGTGTTCGGGCCATACACGCCCCGGCGCCTGACGCCGCAGGTCACCGTGGAGGATCCCCGCACGATGTACGGCATCACCAAGGTGACGGGCGAGCTGCTCTGTGATTATTACGCGCGCAAGCTCGGCGTGGACGTTCGCAGCCTGCGGCTGCCGGGCATCATCAGCTATACGACCCCGCCCGGCGGCGGCACCACGGACTACGCCGTCGAGATGTTCTATGCCGCGCTTCGGGACGAGGCCTACACCTGCTTCGTCCGACCCGAGACGCGCCTGCCGATGATGTACATGCCGGACACCCTGCGGGCCATCCTCCTGCTCATGGACGCCGACGCTGCCGACCTGCACGTGCATTCGAGCTATAACATCACGGGGCTGAGCTTCTCGGCCGAAGAGCTTGCCGCTGCGATCCGCGAGCGGAGGCCCTCCTTCACCGTCCGGTACGAGCCGGACTTCCGGCAGGCCATCGCCGACACGTGGCCCACGCAAATCGACGACAGCCACGCCCGCGCCGACTGGGGCTGGCGGCCCGCCTACGACCTCGACGCCATCGTCGACGACATGCTCGCAAAGCTCGGCGCGCGCCTCGGCGCGAACGCGAAGACGTCTCCCTCCGC
Organism: Rhodothermales bacterium; assembly: GCA_026984335.1. Classification (GTDB taxonomy): domain Bacteria; phylum Bacteroidota; class Rhodothermia; order Rhodothermales; family ISCAR-4553; genus JALSSK01. The sequence continues at coordinate 2,074 of JALSSK010000066.1, read as the reverse complement.
ACCGAAAACGCTTGTGCAACCCTGATCCGGTGAAGACCATGATCGAGACCGTCCACTCCGTCTTTCAGCGCACGCTCGAAGAGATCCGGGACGCCGGACTGTACAAGGAAGAGCGTGTGATCACCTCGCCGCAGGATGCCCGCATCGAGGTGGGAGAGGGGCGAGAGGTCCTCAATTTCTGCGCGAACAACTACCTGGGGCTTGCCAACCACCCGGCGCTCATCGCCGCGGCGCAGGAAGGCGTGGCGAAGTACGGCTTCGGGTTATCCTCGGTGCGCTTCATCTGCGGCACGCAGACCATCCACAAACAGCTCGAAGCCAAAATCTCCGCCTTCCTCGGCACGGAAGACACCATTCTGTATTCCTCCTGCTTCGATGCGAACGGCGGCCTCTTCGAGACCATTCTCGACGCCGAAAGCGCCGTCATCAGCGATCAGCTCAACCATGCGAGCATCATCGACGGCATCCGGCTCAGCAAGGCGAGGCGCTACCGCTTCGCCCACGCCGATATGGCCGATCTGGAGGAGAAACTGCGTGAGGCCCGGGACGCCCGCATCCGCCTCATCGCCACCGACGGCGTCTTCTCCATGGACGGCGACGTCGCCCGCCTCGACGAGATCTGCGACCTCGCCGAGAAATATGACGCGCTCGTGATGGTGGACGACAGCCACGCCACCGGCTTCTTCGGCCCGACGGGGCGCGGCTCCATCGAACAGCGCGGCGTGATGGGGCGCGTGGATATCATCACGAGCACGCTCGGCAAGGCCCTGGGCGGCGCCTCCGGCGGCTTCACCTCCGGGCGGAAAGAGATCGTCGAGCTGCTCCGGCAGCGCTCGCGTCCGTACCTCTTCTCCAATACCCTTGCGCCCGGCATCGTCTATACGAGCCTGAAAGTGCTCGACATGCTCAGCGAGACGACCGAACTGCGCGACCGGCTGGCGGAAAACACGCGGTATTTCCGGGACGAGATGACCGCGCGCGGCTTCGACATCAAGCCCGGCGAGCATCCCATCGTGCCCATCATGCTCTACGACGCCCGGCTGGCGCAGGACGTGGCGCGCGACATGCTCGAGGAAGGCATCTACGTCATCGGCTTCAGCTATCCCGTCGTGCCGAAAGGGGAGGCCCGGATCCGCGTTCAGGTGTCGGCGGCGCACACCCGCGAGCACCTCGACCGGTGCGTCGAGGCCTTCACCCGTGTGGGCAAACGGTACGGCGTCATCTGATCGGCGGTGAGGGGCATCATGCAACGTGGAATGCTCGAAAAGAAGACCCTCGCGTGGATCGGGCAGGCGCTTGCCGTCGCGGCGTTTGCGGCGTCGGTGGTCGTCATGGGCCGGGCGTACGGGCAGGGGGAAGGGCTCCACGTCCCCGCCCTTTTCGGCGTCATTCTCGCCATGGCGGTCTTCCTCACGGCGCGGCGCGTGGGGCGTACGTGATCGACGGCGGGCCCGGCATTTGCCCCGATGCGACGGAAACACGGCGGTTCGCCTCCGGTATCAGCGCACAGATGACGTGATTCCGCCCACCGAGGTGTTCTCCCATGATGAAGCCGATCCCGCGCCTCGCGCTCCCCTTTACGACCGTTTGGTTGAGCCTGCTCGTCCTCGCCGCATCGCCGGCGGCGGCGCAGGAGTTCAACTGCCGGGTGGACGTCAACTATCAGAACCTCACCGGCTCCGACTTCTCTTTCCTTCAGGAGTTGCGGCAGGAAATCTTTCAGTACATCAACCAGCGGACCTGGACGGAAGACCGCTATCTCGACTTCGAGCGTATCGAGTGTTCGATTTCGCTCTTCTTCCAGGAGGCCGTCTCGTTGACGAACTTCCGCGTGCGTCTGGTGATTGCCACGAGCCGCCCGATCTACGGCACGACGACCACCACGACGGTCGTGCAGCTCAACGACGAAGACTGGCGCTTCGAGTACACGCGCGGCACGCCGCTCATACACGACATCGACCGGTTCGACCCGCTCACTTCCGTGCTCGATTTCTACGCGTACGTCATGCTGGGGTATGACTACGACACCTTCAGTGAACTGGGCGGGACCAAGTATTTCGATCAGGCGCGCCTC
>JALSSK010000065.1 GCA_026984335.1 Rhodothermales bacterium | reverse complement strand
CGCGCCGACGAGGGGCGCGAGACGTGGCCGCCACGGTCCGAAAGCTTCGGGTAAAGCCCTGATCCTCAATCGGATCTTCAAGAAAAGCGAGAAACCGTGAAGACGGGCGAACGTTGCACGGGACGAACCGGTTTGGTATCTTCACGGGCTCGACAACAACTTTCTTAGACTGGAGGATTCTACATGCCGTGCGGTCGTAAACGTAAGCGTCATAAGATTGCAACCCATAAGCGCAAGAAACGGCTTCGCAAGAACCGTCACAAGAAAAAGAATCGTTAGGGTTTGCCAGACGCCCTTCATACATAAAGCTGCGGTCGGATTTCCGGCGGTGGCTTTTTTGTTATTTTTGAAACTGGCTCGGTCCCGGTCGGGTTTAACGCCGGAATGCCAACTTTTCGAAAGGTAGCGATGAAAGAACACTCATTGGGCCGTGTCCTTCGCGCGGGCGCCTGGGGCGTCCTGATCGGGGGCGCTGCCGGGTTTACGCTCGGAATGCTGATGGCCCCGGAAGAGGGGCGAAAGTTGCGCCGCCGCCTGGCCTATCAGCTGGAGAACCTTGCCGGGCAGGTCAGTGAGGTGGTGGATCAGGTGCTCAATCCGGAAACGATGGGCGAGGCGCGTCGGGAAGGCAAGGCCCTCGTGGCCGACGCTCAGGCCAAGGCGCAACGCATCCGGGAAGACATCGACGTGCTCATTGGAGAGATGCGGCAACAGCGCACCCGGCGTCATCCCTCTTCGACTTCCGAATAAACTGTTGCGCGCACGGCCCCTGCGGTCGGGTTGCGTAGCCGATGCCTATGCCCAACTTTGCCATTCTTCTGCCGCCTGCGGAAGGGAAACAGGAAGGCGGCAACCCCTTTGCTCCGGACATGTTCGACTACCGATCGTCGAGCACGTTCAACTATTTCAAGGAGCTCAACCCGGAGCGGCGCGCGCTCATCAATGCGCTCCAGAAAACGATCCGGGAGAGCGACCGGGAGACGCTCGAAAAAATCTTCGGGGTCAAGGGAGCGCACCTCGAGGAAGCCATCCGGGTGAACCTGAACATTTTCAATGCCCCGCTCATGTCGGCGCTCGACCGGTACAGCCCCGGGGTGATGTACAAGGCGATGGATTTTCCCGGCCTGCCGACCGGCGCCCAGCGACGCCTGCTCGAACAGGGCATCATCTTCTCCGGGCTCTTCGGCTTGCTTCGCCCCGACGACCTGATCCCGAACTATCGCCTGCGCATGGACGCCGTGCTGCCCGGCGTCGGCAAGGTGTCGCACTACTGGCGCCCGCGTCTGAGCAAGGTGCTCAACGAACAGCTCGAAGGCGCTTTCGTGTGGAACCTGCTCTCGGGCATTCATCAGGAGGCCTGGGAGGATGCCCATACGTACGCCGAGATGGTGATGGTGAAGTTTTTCATCGAAAAAGACGGGGAGCGCAAAGCCGTCACGCACGGCGTCAAACCGTTGCGCGGACGGCTGGTCAACTTCATCGTGCGCGAAACGCTCGAAGACCTCGAACCCCTCCTGACGTGGGAGCACCCCGACGGCTACCGGTACGACGAGGCCGCTTCGACGTATGACGAGAAAACGAAAACCCGCACGCTGGCGATGGTGAAAAAGGCCTGAACCCCTCCCCGATGGTCCTCCGACCCTTCATCCCGACCGAGGCGCGTCCATGAATCATCCCGTCGTTATCGGCATCGCCGGCGGGTCCGGCTCCGGCAAGACCACCGTGCTCCGACGCATCCTCGACGCCTTCGGCCGCGAGCGCATCGCCGTGCTGGACCACGACGCCTATTACCGGGACCTGAGTCACCTCCCGCTCGAAGCGCGCGCCCGCTTCAACTTCGACCACCCCGACGCGCTGGAGACGGAACTGATGCGCGACCACCTCGACGAGCTCCTGACGGGACGTCCCATCGAGAAGCCGGTCTACGATTTCACCACGCACAACCGCTCGGCGGAGACGGTGCTCATCCCTCCCCGGCCCGTCGTCATCATCGAGGGCATCCTGGTGCTGGCCGAGCCGCTGTTGCGCGAGCGGATGGACATCAAGCTCTTCGTCGATGCCGACGACGACGTGCGGCTCATCCGGCGCATCCGGCGCGACCTCATGGAGCGGGGGCGCACCATCGAGTCGGTGCTCGATCAGTATGAACGCACCGTGCGCCCGATGCACCTCGAGTTCGTCGAGCCGTCGAAGCGGCAGGCGGACGTCATCATCCCGCGCGGCGGGCAGAACGAGGTCGCCATCGAGATGGTGCTCGCCCGCATCGCGTCCCTTCTGCAGAAAGCCGCCGAACCCGCCGTTTCCTGAGTCGGCGCCCGGCCCCGCCGGGCTTTTCCCCACGGCCGATATACGGGTTTCCCCCACAGCTTTTCGATCCGCTTCCACGTCAGTTTCCTGCTCCGCCGAAGCGCTTCTTGGGTAGGGGCGGGCGGGCCTCCTCCCTCGGGACGTCGGGCCCGCCGGCGTATACCCCGTGCAACCTTTTTCATTATCGGGGAACGGTGCCATGAACATGCGGAAGACACATACCGGAATCGCGGGCCTGATCGTCGTGTTGCTGGCGGCGACGCTCGCAGTCGGATGCGGCAAGCCGGGCGAGGAGGCCGGCGGGTCCTCCGTCGTCGCGGAGACCGCCGTCGCCGATCCGATCGCCCGGGGAAAGGCCTCTTTCGAGAAATACTGTGCGAACTGCCACGGCACGGAAGCCCGGGGGGACGGCCCCCTCGCGGAGCTGCTGAAGGTCCCGCCGGCGGATCTGACCCGGCTGAAGATCAAATACGGCTCGTATCCGGTTGACCTCGTGTATCAGACCATCGACGGGCGGGAGGCGAAGCTCGGTCACGGCACGCGCGAGATGCCCGTGTGGGGCAACGTGTGGACGGACCAGGATGGCGGCCCGGACGCCGAGACGCGCATCGCCCGGCAGATCAACGAGATCGTCGAATACCTCCGGACGCTTCAGGTCTCCGACGGAGGGTGATCACGCCGGGTTGAGGGTCATGAGCACCCGCACGCCTTCGAGCACGAGGTGCGGGGCGACGTGATCGACGGCGGCGACGTGCGCGTGGAGACAGGCTCCCCATCCGCCCGTGGCGACGACGACGGGCCGGTGACCGAGCCGCCCCCGGATGCGCGCGAGCATGCCCCCGACGCCGTCGAGGAAGCCGTACATGATGCCGGACTGAAGCGCTTCCCGCGTCGAGCGTCCGACGACCTCCTCGGGGAACTCGAGCGGGACTTCGGGAAGCTGGGCCGTGCCGGTGTTGAGGCAGCGATGGATGAGCACCGGCCCCGCGCCGATGGGGCCGCCGAGGAAGACGCCTGCGCGGTCGACCACGTCGTACGTCACCGCCGTGCCGGCGTCGAGCGCGACGACGCTTCGGGGGACCTCCGCGTCTTCGCCGAATTGCGTCCAGGCGGCGGCGGCGGCGGCGAGCCGGTCGATGCCGAGCGTGTGGGGCGTCTCGTAGGCGAGCGTGAAGGGCAGCCGGAGCGCGGGCCGCACCACGAGCACGGGCGCGCCGGTCTCGTGCGCGACGACGCGTTGCGCCATCTCCGTCACCGTGGGCACCACCGAGGCGATCCCCGCCCGCTCGATGCGCGCCCCGTCGAGCGCCGCGCGGAGGGCGGCGTCCCACGCCTCGGCCGGGTCGAGGCGGGTCAGCGGCAGGCGGAACGTGCGCGTGAGGCGCGGGCCGTCGAAGAGGCCGCCCTTGGCCGAACTGTTGCCGATGTCGAGGGTCAACCACATCTTGTGTCTCACGGGTTCGGGGGCGAGAAGGAGACCTCGCCCGCGTGGAAAAGGCGGAGGCCGTCGCCGGTCTCGACGCGGAGCGCGCCGGTCTCGGTGATGCCCGCGAGGACGCCGCGCACGGGCGCGCGGGTTCCGGAGAGGTAGAGCGTGGCGCGACGACCAAGGCCGCTCAGGCGCGCTTCGTAGGCCTGCCGCACCGCCGCGCCCCCGTCATGAACGAGCCGGTCGTATGCAGGTTCGAGGCGGGCGAGGAGGGCGGCCAGGAGCGGGGCGCGGGGCGTGCGCCGTCCCGTGGCCAGCAGCATCGACGTGGCGCGCTCCGCAAGCGCGGGCGGAAAAGCATCCTGGTTCACGTTCAGCCCGATGCCGAGGATCACCGTCGGTCGTTTTTGCCCGGAGAAGGAGGATTCGAGGAGCATCCCGCAGCATTTTCGGCCTTCGAGGAGCACGTCGTTCGGCCACTTGATCTCCGCATCGAGCGGGGCGGTGAACGACGCGACCGTCTCGGCTACGGCGACGCTCGCCGCGAGCGTGAGCAGCCCGAAGCGTTCGGGCGGGAGTGACGGGCGGAGGACGACGGAGAACGTCAGGTTCCGCCCGGCGCGCGCCTCCCACGTGCGGCCCATGCGCCCGCGCCCGGCCGTCTGAAGCTCGGCGAGCACCACGGCGCCTTCCGGCGCGCCCTCGGCGGCCCACGCAGCGGCCTCCGTGTTCGTCGAGCCGATGGTGGCAAAGGCGCGGAGCGCGCGCCCGAACCGGCGGGTCCGGAGCAGGGGCGCGAGGGCCCCGGCAAGCGCGGGCGGCTGTTCCATCGAAAGAGCGGTTGTGTTCGGAAAAATGCACGACCGGCGGATCGGAAAACGAGGTCGTGCGTCAGGGAACGGGTGGAACGGTTCTTGACCGTAGCGGCGGAAAAGATAACGGATACGAAAAGGAATGCAAGGTCGAAGAAGCAAGCGCCCGCGCGTGATCTGGTTCGCCGGCATCGTGGCGCTCTCGCTCAGCGTGACGGCGACGGCGTATGCGCAGCCGGTGACGCGCTCGTCCCGCCACGTGATCCGCCCGCCCCAACTCAACGGCGAGTACCACCGCGCCGAGGCGGCGTGGAAGAGCGGAACGAGCCTTCGCGAAGCCAAGATCCGTCTCGACCGCGTCCTCGAGGCGTTGCCTGACGATCCGAAGGCGCGCAAGCTTCGGGCGCAGGTGCTCCTCGCGCTCGGGAAGCCGAAAGCCGCCCTCGCCGACGCCCTTCGCGCCGTCACGCTCGATCCGGAGGACGGCGAGACGTTCGTGATCCTCTGCGAAGCCGCCCGCCGGAGCGGCGACCTCGCGCGGGCCGACTGGGCCCTCGACGCCGCCTCCAAACGCATCCTCGAAGGGGCCGCGCTCCACGTCCGCCTCTCGTGGAACGCCGTCGCGCTCGAACGCCTCGACGAAGCCGAAGCCTTCGCGCGCATCGCCCTCGCGCAGGACCCTCGCATGAAGGCCGCGTACGAGCAACTCGCCCGGGTCTTCGTGCTCAAGAACAAACCCGACGCCGCCGCCACCATCCTCGCGCAGGGCTTCGACGCGGGCCTCCTCGACGCCCACGCCGTCCGCGCCGACACCCTCCTCGGCACGCTCGCCGGCCATCCGAAGCTGGAAAAGTGGATGCAGTGAGTGGTTGAAGGGGCCGTCTTGGCTCACGGCCCGGGGGACGCCCTGGCTCGCCGCCCTCGGTCGCTCCCCCATCCCCCCATCCCCCGCCCCGGTTGCCTCTTCAAATTCCCCGCCGCGTGACGTATCATACCGGCGCGGCGACGTCTCCCGTCGGGCGCACGGACTATTGTGGACGCATCGGAGCCTTTCATGACCCCCGGACGACTCGGCATCGGCTTTATCGGCAGCGGTTTCATCACCCGTTTTCACCTCCGCTCGTGGGAGGCCGTCCGCGACGCCGACGTGCGGGGCGTGTGGAGCCCGAACCGGGCGCATGCGGAGTCGGCGGCGGCGTTGGCGCGCTCGCTCCACGTCGGCGCGGCGAAGGCGTACGACTCCATCACGGACATGATCGCCGACCCGGCCATCGACGCGCTGTGGATCTGCGGGCCGAACCACCGGCGCGTGGAGAACATGGAGGAGATCGTGCACGCGCTCAAGAGCGGCGCGGGCGAGCTCGTCGGCCTCGCGTGTGAGAAACCCCTGGCGCGCAACGTGGGCGAGGCGAAGCGGGTGCTCGCGCTCGTCGAAGAGGCCGGCGTGCTCCACGGATACCTCGAAGACCAGCTTTTCTCGCCGGGACTCGTGCGCGGGCGAGAGATCGTGTGGGCGCGCGGGGCGGCGCTCACCGGGCGGCCGTATCTGGCGCGCGCCGCCGAAGAGCACAGCGGGCCTCACATGCCGTGGTTCTGGCGTGCCGATCTCCAGGGCGGCGGCGTGCTCAACGACATGATGTGCCACAGCGTCGAGGTGGCCCGCTTCCTCCTCACCAAGCCCGGCGCGCCGCGCCACAGCATCCGCCCGACGAAAGTCTCGGCGCAGATCGCGAGCCTCAAGTGGTCGCGGCCCGAGTATGCCGAGGCGCTTCGCCGCACGATGGGCGTCGATTATGCGCGCCGTCCCGCCGAGGACTTCGCCCGCGCCACCATCTTCTACGAAGACGAAGACGGCCGGACGCTCGTGGCCGAGACGACGACCTCGTGGAGCTTCGTCGGGGCGGGGCTTCGCCTGAGCTCGGAGCTCCTCGGGCCGGAATATTCGATGTCCGTCAACTCGCTCGACAGCGGCGCGCGCGTCTTTTTCAGCCGGGCCGTCCGCGGCAGGGCGGGCGAGGACCTCGTCGAGAAACAGAACGCCGAACAGGGACTGATGCCCGTCGTGGGCAACGAGGCCGCCGAATACGGCTATGAGGGCGAGAACCGGCACTTCGTCCGGTGTTTCCTCGAAGGCCGCCAACCCGAGCTCGACTTCCGCGCCGGGGTCGAGGTGATGGAGCTTTTGATGACGGCGTACATGAGCGCCGAGCAGGAACGCACCCTCGCGTGGAAACCCGACGGCCTCGACACGTTCGTCCCGGCGGTGGCCCGGGGCGCGTGGAAACCGTAAACGATCTTCCTCCACACCAACCCGTTCTCCCCCACACCAACCCGTTCTCCCCATGATGCATCGCCGCGATTTCCTCAAGCGCGCCGCTCTCGCGGCGGGAAGCCTCGCCGTGCGGCCGGGCGCATCCGCCTTCGCCATGCCGAAAAAAGACCTCTTCGAGATCTCCCTCGCCGAGTGGTCGCTTCACCGCGCGCTCTTTGCCGGAGAGATGGACCACCTCGACTTCCCGAAGACGGCCCGGCAGACCTTCGGGATCGACGCCGTCGAGTACGTGAACACCTTTTTCAAGGACAAGGCCCGCGACCGGGCGTACCTCCGAGAGCTCCAATCGCGGTGCGACGGCGAGGGGGTGCGGAGCGTGCTCATCATGTGCGACGGCGAGGGCAACCTCGGCGACCCCGACGAGGCCAAACGGCGGCAGGCGGTGGAGAACCACCACCAATGGGTGGAGGCGGCGCAGTTCCTCGGCTGCCACGCGATCCGCGTCAACGCCCGGAGCGAAGGCTCGTACGACGAGCAGATGCGCCTCGCGGCGGACGGCCTCCGGCGGCTCACCGAGTACGGCGCGGCGCACGGAATGAACGTCATCGTCGAAAACCACGGGGGGCTCTCGAGCAACGGGAAGTGGCTCGCGGGCGTGATGAAGCGCGTCGATCATCCCCGGTGCGGCACGCTCCCCGACTTCGGCAACTTTCAGATCGCCGAGGGCGAGTGGTACGACCGGTATGAGGGCGTGGCGGAGATGATGCCCTACGCGAAGGCCGTCAGCGCCAAGTCCCACGACTTCGACGCCGAGGGCAACGAGACGCACACCGACTATTTCCGCATGATGCGCATCGTCCTCGACGCGGGCTATCGCGGGCGGGTGGGCATCGAGTACGAGGGGAGCGAGATGAGCGAGCCCGACGGCATCCGGGCCACGAAGGCGCTCCTCCTCCGTGTGCGCGAGGCGCTCGCGCCCGAGTACGAGTGAAGGCGCGCCGGACGTGGCGCTATCGCTTGAGGGCCAGCGTCAGCCCGTCGGCGAGGGGAAGGAGGCTGAGGTCGATGCGGTCGTCGCGGTGGAGCTTGTCGTTGAGCGCCCGGAGGTATCGCGCGTTGGCGTCGTCGGGGTCGGGGTCGACGACCTTGCCGCCCCACAGCGTGTTGTCGAGGCACACGAGCCCGCCCGGCCGGAGGAGCCGGAGCGCGCGCTCGTAATAGGCGTCGTAGTTCGGCTTGTCCGCGTCGATGAAGGCGAAGTCGAACGAGCCGTCGCGCCCGTCGCGGAGGAGGGCGTCGAGCGTTTCGAGGGCGGGGGCGAGGCGGAGGTCGATCTTTTGCGCAACGCCCGCGGCGTCCCAGTATTTCCGGGCAATGGCGGTGTAGGTCTCGCTCACGTCGCACGCGAGGAGCGCGCCGTCCTCCGGGAGGGCCTGCGCCACGGCGAGGGCGCTGTATCCGGTGAAGACGCCCACCTCGAGCGCCCGCCGCGCGCCCATCAGCCGGACGAGGAGCGCCATGAACTGCCCCTGTTCCGGCGCGATCTGCATCTTGGCGTTCGGGAGGCGGGCCGTCTCGGCGCGGAGCATCCGCATCACCTCCGTCTCCCGGAGCGAGTGGTCGAGGAGATATTCATAAAGCGCGTCGGTGAGTTCGAGCGTGCGGTTGGACATCGGCGTGGGCGGGGTTCGTGGAAAGGGTCAGGCGAAGGCGCGTTCGAGACGGCGGCAGGCTTCTTCGAGCACGGGCATCTCTTTGGCGAAACAGAAACGGAGGTAGTGCCGCCCGTCCTCGGGGTCGGCGAAGAACGCGCGTCCCGGCACCGTGCCGACGCCGGCTCGCTCGATGAGCGTCTCGCACGCCCGCCGATCGTCCTCGAAGCCCTCGCGTCGTCCGGCGAGCGGGGCAAAGGACGCCAGCGTATAGTACGCCCCCTCGGGCGGGGGCGCCTCGAAGCCGATCCGTTCGAGCGTCTCGCACAGGCGCGCGCGCTTGGCGTCGTAATCGGCCTGCATCTGCGTGAAATAGTCGTCGCTCATCGTGAAGGCTTCGGCCACACCGTGCTGAAGCGGCGTCGGCGCGCAGATGTACATCAGGTCGTTGAGCAGCCCCATCTTGGCGGCCAGCGGCTCCGGCGCGACGGCATACCCGAGCCGCCAGCCCGTCATGTTGTACGTCTTCGAGAAGCCCGAGAGCGTGATCGTCCGCTCATACGCGCCGGGAAGCGAGGCCATCGAGACGTGCGCGCGGTCTCCGTAGACGATGTACTCGTAGATCTCGTCCGTGATGACGTAGAGGTCGTGCCGCCGGGCGAGCGCAAGCATCCGTTCGAGCGCCTCGCGCGACCACACCTTGCCGCTCGGATTGGCGGGCGTGTTCACGAGCACGGCCTTCGTCCGAGGCGTGACGGCCCGCTCGACGGCGTCGAAGTCGATGGTCCATTCGGGGCCGCGCGTGGTCACGTACACGGGCGTCGCGCCCATCATGCGGAGGAGCCCCCGGTGGTATCCGTAAAAAGGTTCGAAGAGGATCACCTCGTCGCCCGGTTCGAGGAGCGCGAAGATCGCCGCCATGAACGCCCCCGTCGACCCGGCGGAGACGACGACCTCGTCCACGGAGGAGGCGGGGATGCGATTGAACCGGCGGGCTTTTTCGAGGATGGCCATGCGCAGCCGCCTGATCCCCGCATAGTGCGAATAGATCGACCGGTTCTCCTCGATGGCCCGCTGCGCGCCGCGTTTGATCGGCTCGGGCGTGGGCAGATCACAGATGCCCTGCCCGAGGTTGATGCCGTCCACGGCGTTGATCATCTTCGAGACGGCGCGGATGAAGCTCTGTTCGAGGTCGTCGGTGCGTGCGGCGAGTGGTTTCATCGGAAAAGCACAGAGTGGGCGGATGGGTCGGGGCAATATACGCCGGTGGGGGGTCCGGAACCGCCGGGGGCGGACGGGGTGGGGAACGCGCGGGGAAGCGAAAAGGTTTAGGGGGATGCTTCGGCCGGAGAAGGCGGCAAGGTGCGGAAGCCGGAGCGCACACGTGGTCCCTCAATAGCCGGAAGGAGCTATGAACGAAGTTTTCATGCGGGAAGCCATTGCGATGGCGGTCGAGAACGTGCAGTCGGGGCGAGGCGGCCCCTTCGCGGCGCTCGTGGTGCGCGGGGACGAGATCGTCGGGCGCGGCACGAACCGCGTCACCACCACGAACGACCCGACGGCGCACGCCGAGGTCGTCGCCATCCGGGAGGCGTGCCGGCAGCTTCAGGCGTTCCACATCTCCGGATGCGACCTGTACACCACGTGCGAGCCGTGCCCGATGTGCTTCGGCGCGGTGTACTGGGCCCACATCGACCGCATCTTCTTTGCCGCCACCCGCGACGACGCCGAAAACGCAGGCTTCATCGACGGGGAGATCTATGAGGAACTCTGCCGCCCCCCCGAGACGCGTCGGATCGACATGGTCCCGCTCCTCCGCGAAGAGGGCGGCCGTCCCTTCGACGCCTGGCACGCCCACCAGGGACGCATCGAGTACTGATCGCGGGCGGCACACGCGCCCCTGACGGCAGGCCCCTCCAGGATGGCGGCTTTCCTTCCGAAACGCTCACGGGATACGCGCCGCGTCCCATGCCCCGTCGCTCGATTCCGGGCGGCGTGCCATGGGTGACGCATAGACCCCTCGACGGGCTCGGGGTGACGATGGGATCGCGGATGGCGGTTTTTTCCCGGTAGGGGCGACCGGCCGGTCGCCCCTGCGCGTCCCGATCGTCCGGAAAAGGCGAAGGGAGCCTGACGGCAAGCCCGCGATTACGCTTCGAGCGCTTCGAGTGTCTCGGGCAGGCCCTCTTCGAGCGGGCGCGGATCGTAGCCGAGCTCCCGGCGGGCCTTCGCGTTCGAGGCGACGTACGTCACGCCGGCGGTCACGCGCAGGCTCTCCGAGGCGTACGACGGCGGCAGCGGCAGTGCCTTCTCGGCGAAGCTCGCCAGCTTTGCCATGCCGCGCATGACGCCGGGGCCGAGGCGGATGCGGGGCGCCTTCCGCCCGGTGATGCGCTCGGCGAGTTCGAAGGCCTCCGTCAGCGTATGGGGAGGGCCGGCCAGGATGTAGCTCTCTCCCGGACGGCCCTTCTCCATCGCCAGCACGTGGCCGCGCGCCACGTCGTCCACGTGCGCCCAGCAATACCTGGTCGCGAGGGGAAGCGCCGGGAGACGCCCCCGGAGGTATTGACGGAAGGTCTCGGCGACGGCGCTCGTGTCCCCGGGGCCGTAGACGAGGCCGGGCATCACCACGACGAGCGGCAAGCCGTCGGCCATCATCGGCAGGGCCACCTCGTAGTGCGCCTCCCACTTCGTCCGGTCGTACGTGCTCAGGTGGGGACCGTCGTACCGGTAGGTCTCGTCCACCATGCGCCCCTTCGTGTCCGAAAAAACGGCGATGGTGCTCGTGTATACGCCCTTCGGGATGCCGAGCTCCTGCATGAGCGTGAGCACGTTCCGCGTGCCCTCGACGTTGATGCGCTCGGCCATCGACGCGTCTCTGGCGCCCACCTTGTACCACGCGGCGATGTGGAAGACGCCGTCGGCGCCGGTCATGGGCGCGCGCATGCGCTCCCGGTCGGTGAGGTCGCCTTCGGCTACCTCGACGCCGAGTTCGACGAGCGGGGCGGCTTTGCCGGGCGTGCGCACGAGCGCGACGACCTCGTGCCCGGCCGCGACGAGCAGGCGCGCCACGCGCCCTCCGATGAAACCGGTCGCGCCGGTGATGAAGTATCTCATGGGCTTCGGGGGCGGGTGAAGGGGGGGCGTCCGGACGCGAAGCGCGCGCCGTCAGGGACGGACCGAACCCGAGGATGACGGGCCGAAAAGACTTCGCGTTCCCCGAAGATCGATCCTCGGGCGAACCGACGCAAGCGTGGCGCCGGACAATCGGCTGACCCGCATGCGTGCCGGGCGCTTATGCCGGGACGGCGAAGACGTGCCGCGCCACCTCGTGCCCGATGACCCGCTCCTCGCCTTCGATGCGGAGCGTGAGCGGACCGTTAAAGGGGGCTTTCGCCACGATCTCGACGGCGGCATGCGGCATCAGCCCCATCGATTCGAGATACGTCAGCAGCTCCGGGTCGGCATCGGCGACCCGGCGGATGACGACCGTGCGACCGGTCTCGAAGCCCGGCAAGGGGTCGCCCGGCGGCTCGGCGATCCGGCCGTCGCGTGTGGGAATGGGATGTCCGTGGGGGTCGTGCGTCGGATAGCCGAGCATCTCCTCGATCCGCGTCTCGAACTCCTCCGAGATGTGATGTTCGAGGTGTTCGGCCTCTTCGTGCATCTTGTCCCACGGGTAGCCGAGGATCTGCCGGAGGTACGTTTCGAGGAGCCGGTGATGGCGAATGATCTCGAGCGCGATCTTCTCGCCCGCCGGCGTGAGCGTGACGCCTTTGTACGACTCGTATGCGACGAGCCCCATCCCGGAGAGGCGCTTGAGCATGTTCGTCACCGAGGCCGAAGCCACGTTCATCGCCCGCGCAATGTCCGTGGTGGCGACGGGGCCCTCAACGTTTTGCTGAAGCTTGTAGATCGTCTTGACGTAGTCCTCGACGGCCTGGCTGAGGCGGAAGGTCCGGTCTTTCGTCACGGTGGCGCGGTATTTCACGGGAGAAGCGATGCTTCGCAAACCCCACGCTCCTCTTTTTGATCCGGGCGGATCAAACGTCGAAGACCGCGAGGACGGGGGCGTGGTCGGACGGTTTGCGCCCTTTCCGTTCGTCCCGGTCCACGTAGGCGTCGGCGCACCGGTCGGCCAGGGGGCGGGTGGCGAGGATGTGGTCGATGCGGAGGCCGTTGCCCCTGGGGAAGGCGAGGTGGCGGTAGTCCCACCACGAGAAGGGCCCGGGACCTTCATGGTGAAGGCGGATGGTGTCCACGAGGCCCCACGCGGTCACCTCGGCGAGGGCGCGTCGGGCCTCCGGATGGAAGAGCACGCTGTCCCGCCACCGGTCGGGGAAGGCGACGTCGCGGTCTTCGGGGGCCACGTTCAGGTCGCCGCAGAGCAGCACGGCGTCGTCGGGGGAGAAGTGTCGTTCGAGGAAGGCGCGGAGCCGCCGGAACCATTCGAGCTTATAGGCCCATTGCGGCGAGCCGACGGCCTTTCCGTTGGGCGCATAGGCGGAGAGCACGTGGGTCGCGCCGAAGCGGGCGGTGATGAGGCGGGCCTGCGGATCGTCCACGCCGTCGCCGAAGCCGAGCATCACTTCGTCCGGCGCTTTGCGGCTGAGAACGGCGACGCCGTTGTACGTTTTCTGCCCGAAGACCGCCGCCCGGTAGCCTGCCGTTTCGAGGGCTTCGTAGGGGAAATCCGCCTCGGTCGTTTTGAGCTCCTGCAGGCACACGACGTCCGGCGCGGCTTTCTCCAGCCACGCCAGCACCCGTTCGAGGCGGGCCCGGATCGAGTTGACGTTCCACGTAGCGACGAGCATCGTCAGGATCGGAGAGGGTTTTCGGGAAAGCGCGTCAGAGGAGTTTCAGCCTGTCGGGATAGGTCTCCCGGATGAGCGCCCGGGCGAGCACGGCCGTCGGGTCGATGATGGGGAGGGCCTCGACCTCGGCTTCGGGAATGGCCAGGGCCAGTTCCGTGCAGCCGAGCAGGATCGCCTCGGCGCCCTTCTCACGCAGGTGCTCGATGGCGTTGAGCAGGCTCTGCCGCGCGATCTTCGAGGGCGGGTTCGATTGCGCCTTCAGCCCGTACGACGGGTCGTAGATGGTGCGGTGGACGATGTGCTCCTGCACGTTCTCGTCCGGCAGCACGGCTTCGAGGCCCGCCGCTTCGAGGGCGCGCCGGTGCAGCCCGATGCGATACGAGCCGAGCGTGGAAAGCACGCCGATGCGAGTGCATTCGGGATGTTCCTCTTTCAAAAAACGGATCGTCTCCTCGATCATGTTCAGCAGCCGGAGCCGCGCGCCGGCATCCCGGAGCCGCGCCGCGACGACGTTGAAGATGCGGGGAGCGTGCGCGGTATTGCAGGGCATGCCGGCCGCCGCCGCACCGAGCCGGTCGAGCGTGAGGGCAATCTCGGAGATGGCCTCGGCGGGGTTCGTCTCCGTCTCGCCGAGCAGATACGCCGTGCGGTCGGGGATGCGGTCGGGGTACGAAAGCAGCGCCACGGGCAAGTGGTCGGCGTCGGATGCCGCTAGGGTGTGGTCGAAGATTTTCTCGACGAGGTTCAGCCCGGCATACGGGCCCATGCCGCCGATGACTCCGATGATCTTCTCGGCACTCATGCAGGTGAGGTGATTGAGCGAAAAAAGAGGCGGGGCACGCCGCCTCGGCGTCCGGGACAACGGCGGCGAAAAGATCCGGGGGGAAAGGCCGTTGAAGTATATTGATCCGGAGGGTGCCCGTCAAATCTCATGGACCTTCCGCCGGGGGTTTTCGGAAAAATTAATCGTCCGCGCCGCCGCACAGAGCCGAAACGACGGCAAACGGGCGCACTCCTGGCGGGAAGGTTTGGGATTGCCTGCGGAATGTCGGAACTTCGCACGTTCTTGCTCCCGATTCCATGAACCATCGACGGCTCATCTCCATGTTTCGATTCTTTCGATGGATCCTCGTGTTTGGCCTGATGGGTGTGGCGGTCGCGCCCGCGCGGGCGCAGGGGTCCGTCCGGTGGAAAAACTCCGATGCGACCATGACTGCTTCCGAAGATCGTCCGCGCGCCCGCGAGGTGGGGGTGGCGCCCGGCGTCTTGCCGCCCGGCCCGCACAACGCCATCACCGACGTCGCCGGCGTGCGGGTGGGGCATGTCACGCTCATCGAAGGCGAGGCCGTGCGCACCGGCGCGACGGCGATCCTCCCGCATGGCGGCAACCTGTATCGGGACAAGGCGCCCGCCGGCGTCGTCGTGGGCAACGGCTACGGCAAGCTCATGGGCGTCACGCAGATCCGCGAGCTCGGCGAGATCGAGACGCCGATCGTGTTGACGAACACGTTGTCCGTGCCGCAGGGCGCCGAAGCCATCCTCGACTATACGCTCGGCCGGCCCGGCAACGAGAACGTTCGCTCGGTCAATGCCGTCGTGGGCGAGACGAACGACGGTTTCCTCAACGACATCCGGCGGCGGGCGCTCCGGGCCGAGCACATCGCGCGGGCCATCGCCGTGGCCGACACCGGCGCCGTGGCCGAGGGCAGCGTCGGCGCGGGCACGGGGACCGTCGCCTTCGGCTGGAAAGGCGGCATCGGCACGAGCTCGCGGCGCCTGCCGCAGAAGCTCGGCGGCTATACCGTGGGCGTGCTCGTGCAGACGAACTACGGCGGCCTCCTCAACATCATGGGCGTGCCCGTGGGGCGGTTGCTCGGGAAATATTACCTCAAGGACGCGCTCGACGGCGGCGACGCCGACGGCTCGGTGATGATCGTCGTCGCCACGGATGCGCCGCTCTCCGACCGGAACCTGACGCGTCTGGCGCGGCGGGCGCTGCTCGCCATCGGGCGCACCGGCTCGCCGGCTACGAACGGCTCCGGCGACTACGTGATCGCCTTCTCCACGGCGGCCTCCGTGCGCCGCACGCCGGAGCGCCGCACCGCCGTGGCCGTGTACGAAGAGCTGCCCAACGACCGCATCTCGCCCCTGTTTCAGGCCGTCGTCGAAGCCACCGAAGAGGCCGTCTACAACTCGCTCTTCAAAGCGACCACCGTCTCCGGTCATCGCGGCACGGTGGAGGCGCTCCCGCTCGACGAAGTGTTGCCCCTGCTCGCGAAATAGCCGTGTAAAGTCTCTGCGAAACCGGACGAACACGCGCGTAACGGATCTTTGGGAAGCACCGTTGGTTTGACAGCCGCCTTTGGAAATGTTTATCTTAAAAGACTTGGGCATACACGCCGATTGCCCGGTCGTCTAATGGCAGGACAGCGGCCTTTGGAGCCGTATGTGGAGGTTCGAATCCTCCCCGGGCAGCCGATTTCGGGCGGGTTTCAGCAGAGGCCGTCGTCCGTCGTAATTTTTCAAGCTCCGTCCGAGGCGGGGTTAAACCCATTCTGAATGACGCGGACGCCGGCTTGCGGCCGAGCGTCCGTTTGTTTCGGATACCGCCATGTTGGTCATGGATAGAGAACATCCCATCTCGCTCTTTTCCGGTCGTTCCAATCGGGAACTCGCGCGGAAAATTGCAACGGCCTTCGGGCGGGACCTGGGCAACGTCGGGATCAAGAATTTCTCGGACGGCGAGATCTACGTCCACTACGAGGAGTCGATTCGCGGGACGAACCTGTTCATCATTCAGAGCACCCATCCGCCGGCAGACAACTGGATGGAACTGTTCCTGATGATCGATGCGGCCCGGCGGGCTTCGGCGCGGCAGATCACGGCGGTGATCCCGTATTTCGGGTATGGGCGGCAGGAGCGTAAGGATCAACCCCGCGTCTCGATTGCCGCCAAAATGGTGGCGAACATGCTCGAGACCGCCGGCATCGATCGGGTGTTGACGATGGATCTCCACGCTTCCCAAATTCAGGGTTTCTTCGACGTTCCGGTGGATCATTTGTACGGTTCCGCCGTGTTCATCGACTATTTCCGGCGGTTCGATCTGTCGAACCTGGTGGTGGTCGCGCCTGACGTGGGCGGCATCAAGATGGCGCGGGCCTACTCGCGCCGCCTCGGCGCCGAACTCGCCCTGATCGACAAACGCAGGCCGCGTCAGAACGTCGCCGAGGTGATGAACATCATCGGTGAGGTGGAAGGCAAAAACGTTCTGCTCATCGACGACATCATCGACACGGCGGGGACGCTGACGAGCGCCGCCCGGGCCCTGCGGAAGGCCGGCGCGCTCGACATCATGGCCGCGTGCACGCACCCGCTGCTCTCCGGACCGGCCTACGAACGCATCGAAGCGTCCGATTTGAGCCGCCTGGTGGTGACGGACACCATTCCGTTATCGCGCCCCTCGGAGAAAATCACGGTGGTGAGCGTGGCGGATCACTTCGCCGACGCCATCAACCGGATTTACACCGACGATTCGGTCTCGACCCTGTTCATCCCCTGACGGGAACGGTCGCGGCTCCTACGATACCATACACTGAGGATCCTAAGAGATGGACATTTTTACACTTGAAGCCAAGCCGCGCGAAGTCGGCAAGAAAGCCACCCGCGCCGTGCGTCGCAACAAAGAAGTTCCGTGCGTGCTGTACGGGCACAACGTGGAGCCGATCGCCTTCTCGACTCCCGAAACGGCGCTGAACCCGCTCGTCTTTACGAGCGAGATGCACCGGGTGCAGGTGACGCTCGACGGGAAGTCGTGGGCGTGCATCGTGAAGAACATCGACTTCCATCCGGTCACCGACCGCCCGATTCACGCCGATTTCCAGGTGCTTCAGCAGGGGGAGAAGCTGACGCTCGTGTTGCCGATCCGCTACCACGGCACGCCCGTCGGCAAGCGGGAAGGCGGCGAGGTGCGCGCGGTGATCCACGAACTGGAAGTTTCCGTTTTGCCGAAAGACATCATCTCGCACATCGACGTGGACGTTTCGAACCTCGACATCGGCGAGGCCATCCACGTGGGGGACCTGGACCTTTCGGGCATCGAGGTTCTCGCGCCGGAGGATCAGACCCTCATCACGGTGCTCGCCCCGCGCGCCGAGGTCTCCGAAGAGGAGGAGGGGGCCGAAGCGTTCGCCGCCGGCGAGGAAGGCGAAGAGGGAGTTTCCGAAGAGGAATAACCCTCTGAGACTTCGGCATTCGCCCATCGAGATCGACGTAAGGAGTTCGGCGCTTGCCGGGCTCCTTGCGTTTTCATGTGAGGGGGGCTGGATCCCGTTGCCATGGCTAGCGCCAAACGTATGATCATCGGCCTCGGCAATCCGGGGGCGGAGTATGCCCGGACGCGGCATAACGTCGGCTTCATGGTGGTGGACGCCGTGGCCGAGAAGACGCGCGTGACCCTCGCGCCGGAGCGCGGGAACGTGTTCGTCGGCTGGGGACGCTGGCGGAGCCGCCCCTTCGGGCTGGCCAAGCCGATCACGTACATGAACCTGAGCGGCCAGGCCGTGCGGGGGCTCGTGCGGCGATACGCCCTCGAACTTCGGGACATCCTCGTGGTGTACGACGACGTCAACTTGCCGGTGGGAAAGATCCGACTTCGCGAACGGGGGAGCGCCGGGGGGCACAACGGTGTGCAGGACATCATCGACCGTCTCGGCACGGACGTTTTTCCCCGCCTCCGCGTCGGCATCGGCGACGATTTCCCGCGCGGACGGCAGGCCGACTACGTGCTCTCGCCCTTCACGGCGGAACAGCGGCCCCTCATCGAGGAAGCCGTCCTGACCGCCCGCGACGCCGCCCTCACATTCGTCTCCGAGGGTCTGACCACGGCCATGAACCGTTTCAACCGGCGGTGAGGCTCGACCAACCATGCCCATACGGGGCGTGGAAAGCCGGCGGTGCGCCCCGGGCTTGAATAATGCGTTAAGCGCTATCAATTACGGCCGCGCGCGCAATATTTTTAGCGGCTCGCCCGGCGAAAGGCGCTCACACACCGTGAGCGCCGGGGCGTGGTCTCAGGGGCGAGGGAAGCGTTTCCGGGAGCAGGGGGTCGAAAGTCCCCTGTTTCGTTGTTTAGGTGAAACGCTCCCCTGGCATCGACGTGCGCCGGTAAACCCAATTACAGACCTGTTCCAACATCGACAAGGAGGTCGATCCCATCTATGAATACTCAATTGATTACCATTCTGGTGCCTTTGACCGGGCTGCTGGCGCTGGGCTACGCGCTGAGTCGCGCCCGGTGGGTCGGCAGGCAGGACCCCGGCACGAAAGAGATGCAGGAGATTGCGGCGGCCATCGCTGAGGGGGCCACTGCGTTCCTGCGGCGGGAATACCGCGTGCTGTTTTTCTTCGTGCTGGTCGTGGCGGGATTGCTGGTGGCGGCGAACCTGGGCAACCCGGACTCCTCGCCGTTGATCGCGATCTCGTTTGTGGCGGGGGCGCTCTGCTCGGGGATCGCCGGCTTCATCGGCATGCGCGTCGCGACCAAAGCGAACGTGCGTACGACGAACGCGGCGCGCACCGGCCTCGGCGCCGCCCTCAATATTGCCTTCTCCGGCGGCCTCGTCATGGGCCTGAGTGTGGTGGGTCTCGGCGTGCTCGGATTGGGGATCCTCTTTCTCGTCTACAACGGCATCTACACCGACCTCGGATGGACGTTTGCCAGGGTGGTCAACGTCATCTCCGGCTTCTCGCTCGGCGCTTCGTCGATCGCGCTCTTCGCTCGTGTGGGGGGCGGCATCTATACCAAAGCCGCCGACGTGGGCGCCGACCTCGCCGGGAAAGTCTATGAAGGCATTCCCGAGGACGACCCGCGCAACCCCGCCACCATCGCCGACAACGTGGGCGACAACGTGGGCGACGTGGCCGGTATGGGCGCCGACCTCTTCGAGAGCTACGTCGGCTCCATCGTCGGCACCATTGTCCTCGGCGCGGCCTTCATGAGCGTGCCGGCCTTCGAGGACGCTTCGTTCGGAGCGATCTCCGCCGTGTTGTTGCCGCTCGTGCTGGCGGGGGTCGGCATCCTCGTCTCTATCGCCGGATCCTTTTTCGTGAAAGTGAAAGAAGGCGGCAATCCCCAGAAAGGGCTCAATATGGGCGAGTTCGGCGCGGCGGGCCTGATGGCGGCGCTCTCTTTCTTCATCATTCGATGGATGCTTCCGGCGGAATGGAGCCATGAAAGTGTGATCAGCGACTTCACGCATTACACTTCGATGGGCGTTTTCTGGGCCGTGATCATCGGGCTGGCGGCGGGCACCATGATCGGTCTCGTCACGGAGTACTATACGTCCACGCACACGAAACCGACGCTCAACATCGTCAAGCAAAGTGTCACCGGTGCGGCTACGAACATCATTTCGGGTCTCGGCGTGGGCATGTTCTCGACGGGCATCCCGGCGGTGATTCTGGCGCTCGGCATCATCGGCGCGTATTCGTTCGCCGGCCTCTACGGCATCGCCATCGCCGCCGTGGGCATGCTCTCCGTGACGGGCATCCAGCTCGCCGTCGACGCCTACGGTCCGATCTCGGACAACGCGGGCGGCATCGCCGAGATGGCGCACCTGCCCGCGGAGGTGCGTGAGCGCACGGACAAGCTCGACGCCGTCGGCAACACCACCGCCGCCATCGGCAAGGGCTTCGCCATCGGTTCGGCGGCGCTGACGGCGCTCGGCCTCTTCGCCGCCTTCATGCAGCAGGCCGACATCAAGAGCATCGACGTGTCGAACCCGACGATCCTCGCCGGCGTGCTGCTCGGCGCGGTGCTTCCGTACATCTTCAGCGCCATGGCCATGGGCGCCGTGGGCCGCGCCGCCGGCGACATGATCAAGGAGGTCGGGCGGCAGTTCCGAGAGATCGCAGGCCTGCGCGAGGGCACGGCGAAAGCCGATTACGCCCGGTGCGTCGACATCTCCACAAAGGCGGCCATCCGCGAGATGGTGGCCCCCGGCCTGATGGCGCTCGTCGTGCCGGTGGTCATCGGCTTCATCAGCAAGGACATGCTCGGCGGCCTCCTCGTGGGCGTGACCGTCTCGGGCGTGCTCATGGCGCTCTTTCAGGCCAACGCCGGCGGCGCATGGGACAACGCGAAGAAGCGCGTCGAGAGCGGCATCGAGATCGACGGCGTCTTCTACGGCAAAGGCAGCGAAGTGCACAAGGCCACCGTCGTGGGCGACACCGTGGGCGACCCGCTCAAGGATACGAGCGGCCCGAGCCTCAACATCCTGTTGAAGCTCATCTCCATCGTCGCGCTCGTCATCGCTCCGCTGATCGCGTAAGGCAACGGACACGAAACCAGGAAAAGGCGTCTTCCTCCGGGGAGACGCCTTTCCTTTTGGCGGGGCGCACCCCGCGCAACGCATGGAGACGAGACGCCGGCAATACGAAGGTCGAAAGTCGGAGGACCACTCTCCCAACTTTTCTTGAATTGCGGCGTTCGTAGGTCGAATCCCCCGGAAGCGCTTTCGAATTCGTGCCGCTTGCCGATGGGATTCCGTATATTTGACCCCCCTTTCGGACGACTGTCCGGAAAGGAAGTCCTGCCGTCGGCCCGATGGGCGAGCCCTCGACGAGAGAAGCGACGGTCCCGGGGCGCACACAGCGGAAAAACAAGCGAGATTGCATACATCATGGCGAAGGTCGAAGTCACCATGCCCAAGATGGGCGAGAGCATCACCGAGGGCACCGTGCTCGAATGGCTGAAGCAGCCGGGCGAGCGGGTGGAACTGGACGAGCCGTTGCTGGAGATCGGCACGGACAAGGTGGACACGGAGGTTCCGTCTCCGGCGGCGGGGGTGCTCAAGGAGATCCTCGTTCCGGAAGGTGAGACGGTGGAGGTCGGCACGAAGATCGCCGTCCTCGAGACGGACGTGGAGGCCGGCGGCGACGGCTCCGAGGCGACGGCTCCGCCGGCCGAAGCGCCCGCACCGACGCCCGCACCGGCGGCTGAGACGCCCGCGCCCGCACCGACGCCCGCACCCGAACCCGTGGCCGAGCCCCCCGCACCTGCCGGCGGCGAGGTCGAAGTGGTGATGCCCAAGATGGGCGAGAGCATCACCGAGGGCACCGTGCTCGAATGGCTGAAGCAGCCGGGCGAGCGGGTGGAACTGGACGAGCCGTTGCTGGAGATCG
>JALSSK010000064.1 GCA_026984335.1 Rhodothermales bacterium | reverse complement strand
GGAAAAGTACTCTTTCTTCACCCCGCCGAAGCTGACGTTGAAACGCGCCAGGCGCACGGCCCCGCAGAGCGCCGGAAGCGAGGCCACGAACAGGCCGAGGATGCCGAATTCCTTCAGCCCGAACACGTAGACCAGAAACGCCGGCGCGACGCCGAAGGAGACCACGTCGCTGAGCGAGTCGAGTTCTACTCCGAAGAGGCTCTGACCGTTGGCGAGGCGGGCGATCATGCCGTCGAGGAGGTCGAAGAATCCGGCCAGGACGATGAACCAGCACGCCTGCTGAAACCGCCCGTCGAAGACCTGCGTGATGGCGATGAAGCCGCTGAGGAGGTTCATCAGCGTGAAGAACGACGGCACGGCGGCGCGCGGGATCTGGCGGCGGCGCGGGCCGAGGCGTTTTTCCCGGTAGGCGCGCATGCGTTGCCGCAAGAGGCGTTGCTTGCGGGCGGGGTCTCGGCGGCGGGGCTGGAGGCGCAACATCAGCGGGCGGCGGCGTGTTCGGTGGAGTCGGCGGCGGCGGCGGCGTCCGACGACGGGATGCGCCCGAGGATGGTCTCTCCGGCGGTCACGCGGTCGCCCACGGCCACGTCGAGGGGCGTGCCCGGCGGCACGAGCACGTCCATGCGCGAGCCGAACTTGACGAGTCCGAAGCGCTCGCCGGCCTTCACCGTGTCGCCGACGGAGAGGTGATAGACGATGCGCCGGGCCACCGCGCCCGCGATCTGCTTGAAGAGGATCTTCGTCCCGCTCGGATGGCGGAGCCCGATCTCGGAGCGCTCGTTCTTCTCACTCGCCTTCGGATGCCACGCCACGAGGTAATCCCCCGGCACGTAGCGCACGTACTCGATCACCCCGTCCGCCGGCACGCGGTTGACGTGCACGTTGAGCGGCGAAAGAAAGATCGACACCTGCCGGGCGGGGCCCTTGAGATACAACGGCTCGTCGACGTCGATGACCTGCACCACCTTGCCGTCGGCCGGCGCCAGAAGGAGCGTCCCCCCGGCGGCTTCGGGCGGCGGCGTGCGGGCGGGGTCGCGGAAAAAGTAGAGGGTGAAGCCGAAGACGAGGGCGGCGAGCGCGAAAAGCACGCCCCGCCATAGCGCCGGCAGCAAGAGTCCGACGAGCACGAGCGCCACGGCAAGGGCGCCGGCGCCGGCGATCAGGGGATATCCTTCGCGAGCAAACACAGTGTTTTTTTCGATGGGGTGAAGAAGGATCGCGTCAACGGTTGAGCATACGCGAAAAAGCGGTCGATGTGAAACGTACGTCGAAACTTTTCGTTCTTGCCCCACGCGAACCGCCCCGGAGACGCCGTTCGTTTCGATGATCCTTCTTCCCATCCCGCACCGCAAACGTGTCCCGCGTATCCTTCTATACCCTTGGCTGCAAGCTCAACTATGCGGAGACGAGCACGATGGCCCGCGATTTCGAGGCGCAGGACTTCGAAGTGACGCCGTTCGGGACGCCTGCCGACGTGACGGTCATCAACACGTGCACCGTCACGGAGGAGGCCGAGCGGAAATGCCGTCAGGTCATCCGCCGCGCCCGTCGGGCCAACCCCGAGGCGTTCATCGTGGTGACGGGGTGCTATGCCCAGCTCCGCCCCGAGGCCATCGCCGCCATCCCCGGCGTCGACGCGGTGCTCGGCGCGCAGGAGAAGTTCCGCCTCTTCGAGATCCTCGGCGACTTCTCGCGGGGCGACGCGACGCAGGTGGCCGTCTCGTGCATCGACGAGCAGGCGCCCTTCGGACCGGCGTATTCCTCCGGCGAGCGCACGCGGGCCTTCCTCAAGGTGCAGGACGGGTGCGACTATACGTGCGCCTTCTGCACGATCCCGCTCGCGCGCGGGCGCAGCCGCTCCCACCCGCTCGATCCGACGCTCGCACAGGCCCGCGAGATCGCCGAACGCGGGTACCGGGAGGTCGTCCTCAGCGGCGTCAACATCGGGCTTTACGGGCAGGAGCACGGCCTGACCCTCCTCGACCTCCTCCGCGGCCTCGACCGCATCGACGGCATCGAACGCTTTCGCATCTCGTCCATCGAACCGAACCTTCTCACGGACGAGATCATCGACTTCGTGGCGGCCTCGGACAAGTTTCAGCCGCACTTCCACATCCCCCTTCAGAGCGGCGACGACTACGTGCTCGGCAAGATGCGCCGCCGGTATCGCCGCGCGCGGTACGCCGACCGGGTGACGCGCATCAGGGAGCGGATGCCCCACGCCTGCATCGGCGTGGACGTGATCGTGGGCTTCCCCGCGGAGACGGAGGAGCGCTTCGAGAACACGTACCGGTTCCTCAACGACCTGCCGGTCTCGTACCTGCACGTCTTCACGTACTCCGAACGTCCGAACACCGTGGCGGTCGAACGCCTCGACGCCCTCGGCGGGGCCCCGGTGCCAAAGCCCGAGCGCGCCCGGCGGAACAAGATGCTCCGCATCCTCTCGGAGAAAAAACGCCTCGCCTTCTACCGCGAGCACCTCGGCACGGTGCGGCCCGTCCTCTGGGAAGGCGACGAGAAAGACGGGTGGATGCACGGCTTCACGGACAACTACGTCCGGGTCCGCCGCCCCTTCGACCCGTCCTTCGACGGGCGCCTCACCGACGTCCGCCTCGCCGCCCTCGCCCCCGACGGCTCGGTCGAGGTGGAAGCCGACGCCTTCGTCTCGCTGTTGTGACGCCGGGCGAGGCGGCCCCTCGACGCGTAAGCCCCCACGGGCAAAGCTCCGCCCCATCCCTTGCCACTCTCCCTGCCTCACCCGGCCCGGTCCCGGCACACGGCCCTCCGGCACTCTCATTGTTCGGCAGATGTTTTTGTCTCCGATGCCCGTCGGGGCTCATTACGGCCCCCGACCCGCATCCGCAATTCGAAGTGCCAACCCAGAACCCCCTCCCTCCTTCGGAGGACTCCCCCTTGAGAAGGGGGAGGATTATGGAGTGACGTCGGAAGTGCAGGCCCTGAAGATCCTCCCCTTCATAAGGGGAGGTGGCCCCGAAGGGGTCGGAGGGGTATGGCCGGCTTCGATTTGAAGGGGCGACCGGGAGCCCCCTCTCTCCTTCGGAGGACTGCACCGTGACGGAGCAGGTGGGACGGGGCGGTTCGTCAGAGCACGACGAGGTCCTTTGGCGCGCCGGTCAGGTTTTCGCATCCGTCGGCGCGGAGCACGATGATATCCTCGATGCGGACGCCGAAGCGGTCCGGCAGGTAGACCCCCGGCTCGATGGTGACGGCGGCGTTCAGGGGAAGGGGGTCTTCGGAGCGGAAAGAGACCGAAGGCCACTCGTGCGTCTGCAGGCCGATGCCGTGGCCCAGGCTGTGCGGGAAATAGTCGCCGTAGCCCGCCGCCTCGATCACGCCCCGCGCGACGCCGTCGAGCGTCTTCGAAGGCACCCCGGCGTGCGCCGCTTCGAGGGCCCGCGCCTGCGCCTGGCGCACGACGTCGTAGATCCGCCGCGCCTCGGCCCCCGGCTCCCCGACGGCCACCGTGCGCGTCATGTCCGAAGCGTAGCCGTCGCGCACGCCGCCGAAATCGAGCACCACGAGTTCGCCGACCCCGATCTTCCGGTCCGACGGTCGGGCGTGCGGGAGCGCCCCGTTCGGTCCGGCGGCGACGATGGGATCGAACGCCATCCGCTCGGCTCCCCGGCGGAGATGCCCGTACACGATCTCCGCGGCCACCTCGCGCTCCGTCATGCCGGGGCGAAGCCTGCCGAGGATCTCGACGAACACCTCGTCCGTGATGCGTTGCGCCTCCCGGATGCGAGCGACCTCCTCGGGCTCCTTCTCCGCCACGAAGGCCGCGAGCATCCGTTCCACGGGCCGCCAGGTCATCGCCGGGAAGAGCGCCTCGATGCGTCCCATTTCGGCCAGCGTGAGGTGCTCGGCCTGAAGGAGCGTCGTCTGCGCCGCGCCGAAGAGCCCGGCTGCGGCGAGGTGACCGAAGAGGTCGTACCCCGGCACGTGCACCGCCGCGCCCCGCACCTCCGCCTCGGCCTGCGCGAGATACCGGCCGTCGGTGACGAAGTGCGCGGCGTCGGGAAGCACGAGCAGGAGACCGTGCGAGCCGGTGAAGCCGCACGCCCACCGGATGTCCGGCAAGAACGTGAGGAGCGCCGCGTCGGCGTCGTGCGCGCCGAGGAGCCCGCGCACTTTTTCGAGACGATGACTCATCCGCATGGACAGGGTCTCCTGGAAAGAGGAAAGCGAAGATACGGCTTTCCGGCCGGAAGGACTCGCCGTCAGGGGACTCGCAGGCCCGCGCCGCCGGAGTTTTCCCCCAAACACATCCACCGGGAAGAGGCACACGGGCCCATGCCGGCAGAGACGGACGCCGCCTTTTCAGACGAGGTACTTCACATCCGAGGTGAAGGTGGGATAGGCATACACGAAGTCCTTGAGTTCGTCCGCGTGGATCCCGTATTTGAGAGCGAAAGCGAACGTGTGGATCACTTCCTGCGCGCCGTGCCCGAGGAGCTTCGCGCCGAGGATGCGCCCCGTCCCGCGCTCGACGAGCACCTTCGCGAGCGCGGCCGTCTCGGCGTACGTCCGCGCCGAGCGCCACGTCCTCATATCGTTGACCTTCACGTCGAAGGCGAGCCCTTGCGCCTCCGCCGCCCGCTCGTCCATGCCGACGCTCGCCAGCGCGGGCACGGTGAAAACCACCTGCGGAATGCTCGTGTAGTCCGGAGCTTTGAGGGCGTCGTTCAGCAGGTTGTGTGCGACGATCTTCCCCTCGTACCCGGCCACCGGCGAGAGCTGCGGGCGACCCGCGAGCGTGTCTCCGGCGACGAACACGTCGGGGTTCGAGACACTCCGGAGGTACGCGTCCACGGTGATGGCGCCCCGC
>JALSSK010000063.1 GCA_026984335.1 Rhodothermales bacterium | reverse complement strand
GATGGCGTCGAAGGTATCGGCGGGGCGGGTGCGGAACGGGCCGCCGGAAGCGGTGAGGATGAGCGTCTCGACGGCGTGGCGCGGCTCGCCGACGAGGCACTGAAAGATGGCGGAGTGCTCGCTGTCGACCGGGATGAGCGTGCCGCCCGTGGCTTCGAGCCGTTCGGCCACGAGCGCCCCGGCCACGACGAGCGTCTCCTTGTTCGCCAGGGCGATTTTTTTGCCGGCCTCGATGGCGGCGAGCGTCGGCTCCAGACCCGCGAAGCCGACCACGGCCGTGAGCACGGTGTCCACGTCGGCGAGGGTGGCGGCTTCGCACAGCCCTTCGGGCCCGGCCAGCACGCGGATGCCCGTCCCGGCGAGCGCCTCCCGCAAGCGTCCGTAATGCGTCGCATCGCCGATGGCCACGCACGCCGGGCGGAAGGCGAGCGCCTGCCGCGCCAGCAGCTCGACGTTCGCATGGGCCGTAAGCGCGCGGACGCTCAGCCGTTCCGGAAAGAGCCGCGCCACCTCCAGCGCCTGCGTGCCGATCGAGCCCGTCGAGCCGAGCAGGCACAGTCCTTGTCGTTCACTGTCGGAAAGAGGGGCGGGCATGGCCTGGGGGGTCGTCGGAGGTCAAACGTGCCGGGGCGCGGAAAGGGCGCGCGCCCGGGCAATAATGCCTACCCTATACGTACGACGCCGGGCTTTGCTTCCGCCTTCGGCCGGAAGGGCGTGAAACTTAGGTGGATCCGCGCCATTACAACGCTCTGCGTTCTTCCGGCGGCGCGCGAGGCGGTTGGGCGAAGGCGATCTCTTCCTGGCATCGGCTCGACGCTCCCGGTTCGTCCGCAGGAACCACGCAACATGGGCGTCCGTCGCCCGTTCTTCTGAGCAGACCCGTCTTCGTCCACGGAGCCCTTTCACCATGGCGCATTTGAAGTCTTTCGATGTTCCCCTTCGCTTCGCCGCCGGTCTTGCGCTTTTCCTGATCGCAGCGCCGGGGTCTTTGGCGCCGCTCCGGGCGCAGGCGCAGGGCGTGGACAGCACCCTCGTGGCGCGCTTCCAGCTGGCGGAGTCCTACCTGCGCGGCGCGCAGTACGACCGGGCCATCACGCTGCTCGAAGACCTCTACGAGGCCAGCCCCGAGACGCACGTTTTCTACGACCGGCTCCGGCAGGCTTACGAGAACGTGAAGCGATACGACGACGCCCTTCGCCTCATCGACGACCAGATGAAGCGGACGCGCGCGCCGACGACGCTTCTGTCCGAAAAGGCGCGGTTGCTCTACCTCAAGGGAGACGAAGAGGCGGCCCTCGCCACGTGGGAGGCGGCCCTCGAAGCGCTGCCCGAGAACGCCAACACCTATCTCACCGTGTACCGCTCGATGATGCGGCTGCGGCTGTTCGAGGAGGCCATCGCGGTGCTCGAAGAAGGGCGACGGACGCTCAAGCGGGACGACCTCTTCCAGACGGACCTGGCCTATCTCTACAGCCTCACCGGGGCGCACGCCAGGGCGATGGCCGAATACCTCGGATTGCTCGCCCGGAACGAGCGCCGGCTCAGCTTCGTGCGCAGCCGCCTCAGCCGCTACACGGATCAGGAAGAGGCGCTCCGGGCCGGCATCGCCGTGGTGGAGCAGGCCGTGCGGCGCAACCCGCTCAACCGCGCCTTCCGCGAACTCCTCTCATGGCTTTACCTCGAAGGCGGCATGTACCGGCAGGCGCTCAACGCCAACCGCGCCATCGACCGGCTCGAACAGGAGCGCGGGCAGGTGCTCTTCACCTTTGCCCGGCAGGCCGCCGACGCCGGCGCGTACGACGTCGCACTCGAAGCATACGAGGAGATTCTGGCCCGCTATCCCGACGCGCCCGCCGCTCCGGAGGCCGTGCGCGGCCTCGCCGAGATGTACGAACGCCGCGCCGAAAAAAACGGCGAGCGCGCTTTCGACGCGCGCGGCAACCGCATCCCCGCGCCCAACTACGACCAGGCCCTCGACGCCTACCGCACCTTTCTCCAACGGTACCCGAATCACCCGCGCTATCCCGACGTGCTCCGCCGCATCGGACGCCTTCAGCAGGACGTCTTCTTCGACCTCGGCGCCGCCGAAGCCACTTTGCGGGAGGTGGTGGACCGCTACCCGAACACCGACGCCGCCCACCGGGCGGAGTACGACCTCGGGCGCATCGCGCTCCAGCGCAACCGCCTCGACGCGGCCCGCCTCACCTTCAGCCGCCTCGCCGACCGGCTCCGCACCGGCGAGTTGGCCGAGCTGGCGCGATATGAGCTGGCTCTCATCCACTTCTACCAGGGAGAGTTCGACGCCGCGCTGACGCTGACCGAAGCGATGAAAGAGAACACGTCCGCCGACGTCGCCAACGACGCCATCGAGCTGAAAGTGCTCCTCGTCGAGAACAAGGGACCCGACTCGCTGAACACCCCGCTGCGGCGCTATGCCGAGGCGCGCCTGCTCCAGCGCCGACACCAACCCGCCGAGGCGGTCGCCGTCCTCGACGAGCTTTTGCAGACGTACGGCGGCCATCCCCTCGCCGACGACGCCCGTTTCCTGCGCGCCTCCCTCCTCCGGCAGATGGGCCGCGCCGAAGACGCCCTCGCGGCGTTCCTCGAACTGCCGCTGTTGCATCCGCAAAGCTACCTCGCCGACCGCAGCCTCTTCGCCGCCGGCGAGCTTCAGGAAAGCGTCTTCGACGACGCCGAGGCGGCTCTCCAGACGTACACCCGCATCCTGATCGAATATCCCGGCTCGCTGCTCGTCAGCGACGCCCGCGCCCGCATCCGCGCCCTCCGCGGCGACGGCGCGTGACGGTCCCCGCTTCACCTTCCGGCTATCATGACCCGACGCCTGCTTCCCTTCCTCGCCCTGCTGCTGATGACTTTCCGGCCCGCCGCCGGACAGGACCTCCTCATCCCGATGGACACGCGCCAGACCGATCATCTGAAGGCCTATGGCGTCACGTACTGGGCGCTCAGCCGGGGCATCGAGGTGGACTGGCTGCTCAACTACCGGGGCGGCTCGTTTCTCTTCGGCGCCTTCCCCGAACTCGAACAGGAGCTGCGCATCCGCGGGGTCTACTTCGAACGCCTCAGCGCCGCACAGTCCGCACAGATCATCGCCGAGGTGGAGAGTGACGAGCACAACACCGCCGTCGTGCGCCTCGAAAAGCCGCCCCGCATCGCCGTCTATGCCCCGGAGCTAACCCAGCCGTGGGACGACGCCGTATTGCTGGCGCTGAACTACGCCGAGGTGCCCTACGAAATGATCTATGACGACGACGTGCTCGCGGGCAAGCTTCAGGAGTATGACTGGATCCATCTCCACCACGAAGACTTCACCGGCCAATACGGCAAGTTCTACACCTACCGCTCGATGCCGTGGTACATCGAACAGCAACGGCAGGCCGAAGCGACCGCCCGTCGGCACGGCTTCCGCAAGGTCAGCCAACTCAAGCTCGCCGTGGCGCAGACCATCCGCGAGTACGTCCGAAACGGCGGCTTCCTCTTCGCCATGTGTTCCGGCACCGACACGTTCGACATTGCGCTGGCCGCCCACGACACCGACATCGTGCCCGCCGAATACGACGGCGACCCCGTGGACCCCGACGCCCTCTCGAAGCTCGACTTCTCCGCAACGTTTGCCTTCGAGAACTTCCGTCCGAGCTTCAACGCCCACGAGTACGAGCATTCGAACATCGACACGGGACCGCCGCCGCCGCCGCTGCTCAACCCTGCGCTCGATTACTTCACGCTCTTCGAGTTCAGCGCCAAATGGGACCCCGTCCCTTCGATGCTGACGCAAAACCACGTCGCCACGATCAAGGGCTTCATCGGCCAGACGACCAACTTCCGGAAGCGTCTCATCAAACCGAACATCGTCATTATGGCCGAGGCGCCGGGCCGCGATGAGGTCCGATACCTGCACGGCACGTTCGGCCAGGGCACGTTCACCTTCTATTCCGGGCACGACCCCGAAGACTACCAGCACTTCGTCAACGACCCGCCCACCGACCTGAGCCTTCACAAGAACTCCCCCGGCTACCGGCTCATCCTGAACAACATCCTGTTCCCGGCGGCGCGGAAGAAGAAACAGAAGACCTGAGCCCGTCGTTCACGGCGCGCCCATTCTTTCCCGGGCGCTTCGGGTCGCCTCCGCGCGCGGCGGTATGATTCGGGAGCGCCTTGCGCCGGGCCGGTCCACCGGGTCACTCCCGTGCGCGCCGCTTCCCAGCGCTTTCCAAGATTCAAAATAGATTCCTTTCATGCACGAAATATCAACCGTTCCCGCCGTCAAGACCGTCAGCGCCACGCGCACGGTGATGAACGAGATCGTCTTGCCGAACGACACGAACGGCCTCGGCAACCTGATGGGAGGGCGTCTTTTGCACTGGATGGACGTGTGCGGGGCCATCGCCGCGCAGCGCCACGCCAACCGCATATGCGTCACCGCTTCGGTGGACTCGGTCGAGTTCAACTGTCCCATCCGGCAGGGCGAGATCGTCGTCCTCGAAAGCCGGGTCAACCGCGCCTTCCGCACGTCGCTGGAGGTGCAGATCAACGTGTGGGCCGAGAACCCGCGCGACCAGACGAAGCGGCGATGCAACCGGGCATACTATACGTTCGTCGCCATCGGCGAGGACGGGCGCCCGAAGCCGGTGCCGCCGATCCACCCGGAGACGGAGGAGGAGAAGCGGTGCTATGAGAACGCCGCCAAACGCCGTGAATTCCGTCTGCTCCTCTCGGGTCGCCTGAAGCTTGAAGACGCCACGAGCATCAAGTCCGACATCCTCTCGGCCCTCGAGGCCGAGTGAACGCGCCCGCGTCCGTCCCCCGCCCGCCATGAAGAAGGCGCTTC
>JALSSK010000062.1 GCA_026984335.1 Rhodothermales bacterium | reverse complement strand
CCGTCGGGCGGCGTCAGGGCCTCGGCGGCGATGGTCCGGCCGGCATCGGCGAGGACGACGTTGCCCCGCGCGAGGGTGAGGTCCTCTTCGAGGCTGCCGCCGATGAGCGCCGAGAGGCACAGCGGGAACGGAAGGGCATCTCCCGCGCCCCACGAAACTTCGACGACCGGCTCGTTCGTGACGGGGTCGCGCACGAGGGCGCCGGGCGTGCGCGTCCCGTCCGCTTCGACGGCGGCCTCGGGCGCAACGCTCGTCAGGCGCACGGCGTGACGACGCGCCGGGTCGGCGTCGGCTTCGAGGCCGGTCGAGGGCGCGCGCACCTCCTCGAAGATGAGCACGTCTCCGGCGCGGAGGCGCAGACGGGCGGCCTCGTCGTCCCGGAGCGTGGCGCGGGTGGCTCCCGCCGGGAGGCAGCACGCCTCATCGGACCACGTGTACAATCCGATGGCGTTGTGCGCCTCGTACAAGGCTGCGCCGGTGAGCAATTCGAACACCTCGGGCCGGTGACGGGCGCGGATCGCCTCCCATTGTGCCGGGTCGAGGACGGTCGCCTCGGGCATCTTCGTGAGCAGGCGCGTCCGGAAGCCCGTGTCGTCTTCCGGGCGCAGGACGAGCCCGTCCCCGGCTTCATCGACCTCGAAGCACACCCACGCGCGGGCGTTGACGCCGTCGTGCATGGCGTAGTCGAGGAGGCGGGCGTGACGGCGGAGGGAAGCGCGTCGACGGGCCGTGCCGAGGTAGGCTTCCGTCGCCACGGCATCCTGATGATAGCTGAGGTAGTCGCCCACGTAGGCGAGCGTCTCCACGAGGGTGATGCCGAGGTCCGCCGGGTTGCGCTCCGTCCACTCGGGCATCGTCACGGAGAGGCGGTCGAGCATGAGCCGGCGAAACGCCCCGTAATCTTTCGCGAGATAGTCGAGCGGGGGCGTCTCGGGAGTCTCGGGCGGGCACGGCGCCTCGAAGGCACAGTCGAACTCAGACGGGCATTCGACCTTGAACGAGAAGGTCGTCTCCGAGAGGATCGGGTCGAAGTCGGCGCGCGGGGCGTCGCTTGTGGGGGAGATGACGACGGCGAAGGTGTACGTCGAGAAGTCGCCCTCGGTGTCCGTGCGGACGACGAGGAGGCGGGCGGGGTCGGGCTGGTCGAGGAGGAAGTCGCGCTCGGCTTCGTTGAGGAGGCCGTTCGCGAAGGCCGTCTCGGCGTCGGCGGCGGCGAGCACCCACACGACGCCCACGTTCGTCACGCGCACGCCGCCCGTGATGCGTAGCTGATCCGCCGTCAGGTCGGCCGGGACGGGTTCGAGCAGGCGCACGAGGAGGGTGCGCTGCGGAGGGCTGCCCTCGGGCGCTTCGGTGTCGAGCACCTCCAGATAGTCGATGCCATTGAGATCGGCGGCATCGACGACGTTGCGGCGTCGGTTCGTCTCGCACACGTAGGGGTTGGCCATGTCACACCTCCCGGCTGAAGGTGGCCGTCTCGGTCTCACGGGTTCGGCGGACCGTGTATCGGACCGTCACGCGGAGCGTCGCGTCCTCGCTCTCGACCTCCACCGCACTCACCTCGATGAGCTCGCCGAGCCATCGCTGAAGATTGCTTTGCACGAGGAACTGCGCGGTCGCGGCCAGTTCGGGGCTGTTCGGGATGAAGACCGTCTGGAGGAGGCCGCTCCCAAAGTCAGGACGGTTCACACGTTCGCCGGGGCTGGTGAAGAGCACCTGCTCGATGAGGTTGCGGAGGTGCGTCGCATCCGTCGCCCGCGCCGTGCGCCCGCGTCCGTCGATGTGGAAAGGGAAGTCGATGTTCATGCGTTTGCTCGATGGACGAGCGCCGGGGTCACGTCGCGATCACCCTGGGCTGCGTGGCGATGATGGTTGGCGGGCCCTGCGGGATCTGCTCGGCGCTCAGGCACAGACCCGTGCTCGTCTGGAGGATGACCGGCTGTCCGTTGACGAGCACGCGCGTGGCTGGCGCGAGCCATTGCACCTTCACGCACGGCTGTGGCTTCGGGCCGGGGATCGTGAAGGCGCAACCCGCCACGAGGTACGTGTCCGCCATCGTCGCCGCGGGCCGGCCGCTCACGAGGACGCGGGTGTTCGTCGGGATCACGGTCACCTGCCCGCCGTGGGGACAGATGGCCGAGCCGCCGAGATGGTAAACGGGTCCGGGCATGGGCTTTTTGGATAAGGTTCAGGTGATGACGAGCGCGCCGTTGTTGACGGTGACGGTGGGGCCGGCCATGACGATGGTCGCGCCTTTCCCGTTCGAGATCGTGATGCCGACGTCATTGACGAGGATCATCGCACCGGTGGCGCTCTTGAGCATGATGCCGCCTGTCCCCGGCACGTCGCTGATCATGAGGGTATTCTGCCCCAGCGTCTGAAGGACAATGCTCGGCGAGGCGGGGAGGCCGGCCAGGGCGAGAGCGGGCACCTCGGCGGCGGAACTCCAGAACCCGCCCGTCCAGACGGGATAGTCCGGATTGCCTGCTTCGAACTCGACCCACACGCCCGCGCCCACCGAAGGAAGCACGAATGCCCCGGATTGCGGCCCGGCGAACGGCACGCACGGCATCGCCCAGCTCGATGTGGACAACCCCAGCACATCGGGCAACTGTATGAGCAGCCGACCTTTCTGCATCGGGTCGATGTTGTTGAGCACCAGCCCTCGGTATTTGCCGAAATATTTTTCCATGCGCGAAGCGGGTTAGGGGAGCACCTGGGGGACCGTGGAGATCAATCCGTCGCGGACGAGCGTGAAGTCTTGCTTGTATGCGCCGCGTTGGATCTTGTGGGTGACTTTTTTCACGTAATACAGCCCGTTGAAGGCGTCGCCGACGCCGCGCACGCCCACGAGCTCGCGGGCACGGAGCAGGCGGCCATACCGGAGCACGTCGAGCGAGCCGGAGCCTTCGACCACGTCGGAGGAGCGTGAGGCCCGCGCCAGTCCGGCGAGCACCGCCTGCACGGGGTTCAGCCGGGCGGTGTCGCGCATCATCTCGATCCGCGGGATGCCGGAGAGGAGCCCGAGCGGGGGCTTCAAAAGGTCGATGCCGGGGATCGGGATGGGGATCGGGACGCGGGTCGTCCCCTCCTGAATGAAGACGATGGGCAAGACCTGATCACCACCCGAAAAACGAAAGCTGATGGACTCGACGTTGGTGAAGGGGTCCATGTTGACGTTGAGCGCGGGCTGCGGCACGCCGGTGCGCACTTCGGGACCCCAGTATGCCGTGTTCACGCCGGGCGCGGGGCCGGGGATGATATAAAACACGTAGCCCGCCTCTTCGGCCATCGCTTTCACGTAATCGAGGTCGGTGCCCTGGTGCGTCGGGATGCGGTCGACGGGGATCGGGACGTCGAGGAAGAGGGTGGGGACGACGAGTGGGATCATGCCGAAAACGGCGTATTTCGCCACGATGAGAGCCACGCGGGCCTCAAACGGCGTTCCCGGATAGGGGATGCCGGTGAAGTCGACCTGGTTCATGGCCACGGTGAGGTCCGAGCCGGCGAGCGTGAGGGTGGCCCTGCCCGTCTGCACGTCGGGCGCGACCTGCTGGTCGGTGACGAGGCCGTCCATGAGCACGTGCGGCGTGCCGTGGATCGTGGCGATGAGGATGACGCGGAAGAGCGGGGCGACCTCGCCCATGAGGAGCATCACCGTGGTGAGCGCCGACCGGGTGTCGAAGGAGAACGTCAGGGTGAAGGCGCTCGGCTCGCCCGCCGCCACGCGCACTTCGGCGCTCGTGAGCGCGTCCGTCACGGGCTTCGGGACGGGCGCCGGGACGGTGGGTCCCATAAGCAGGGTCAGATGGATGCCGCCTTGGAGCATGTCATGGGCCGGGGATGCCTTCGGGGAGGGTGATGCGGAGCGTACGACCGGGCGCTTCGGTGAGCGCCTCCGGGCGCAGGGCGCGGTTGGCATCGGCGAGACGCCAGAAAAGCAGCGGGTCGCCAAGCGCTCGCGCAGCGATGAGATCCGGCCGGTCGCCGTCGACGACGGTGTATTCGTGCATCAGGCGCATCGTCTCGGGCTGCGGGACGAACCGGCGGCGGAGGTAGGCCTTCGTCTTGCCGTCCGCCGTTTCGAGGGCAGTCTGTTCGGTGCGGTGATACCGGCTGGTGATCGGGTACGTAGCCATGGTTTTCAGAAGCCGAGGTCGGAGGCTCGGGCGAGCGGATTCAGCCCGGCGAGGCGCTCCAACTGTTGGTGATAGGTCATGTACAGGTTGCCGCCCGGATGTTCAAAGCCGAGGTCGTTCACGTTGAGCACGCGGAAGCCGAGGTTGACCCTGGCGCGGAGGGGGTTGAGTGCCGGGTCGAAGGCTTCCTCGGTGATGCTGAACTCGGTCACACGCACGGGCACCACGCGGCGTTGGCTCCACACGAAGAGCGTCAGGGGCGCTTCGATGGGGATGATCTCCATCGTTCCGGCGTTGGCGAGGGCGTTGTTCGACTGAAGCTTGCCGCTCTCGGGATAGACGAGCGTTTCGAGCGCCGCGAGCTGAGGGTAGATGCCGTAATCGACGACCGTCCGGTTCCGGTCGGGAAACTCGAGCTGGTCCGCCGCGTCGACCTCTGCCTCGATCTTGTAGGTCTCCACCGGGGGAGCCTTGAGCCGGAGGGCCTGCGACCGGTCCCCGCTCTCGCCCACGCTCTGCGCCTGAAGCGTCCGGGTGAGGGTGATCGGGTTGTACTGAAGCACGATCACCCGCCGCGTCGCACCCGAGTCCGGGTCGATGAGCACGAGGCCGCCTTTGAGCAGTTTCGGTGAGCCGGGGAAGGTGGTCATGAGGAGAGCACCGGCAAAAGGTTCATATCTAAATGCTTCCCCCGTTCGTGTTAGACTGGGAAGCGGTCTGAATACGGAAGCGGAGCGTCTGACCTTGATGCGTAACGAGCAAGGATTTTGGAGTCTTTTCGGTGTCAGTGAAGACAAAGTTTGCATTAACCGAGGCGCCCAGGCTGTCGCCCGCCTCGACGAGCAAACCGGATGGCCGTTTCGCTAGTGCGAAGGGGCGACCTGAGGAATCCAGGAGTTCCGCGTCCACCTCTTCACCCTTCATCGGCGGGAGGTCGGGAGGTCGGCTGAAGACGAGGGTCAACGCCCATGCATCATGTTGCGGGTCTCGGCGGAGGTGAGGATACACCCGGTACGCTCCAAGGGGCTGAGACGAAGGCGTGACGGTATACAATTCATCTACCATCGTATGGGTTCATAGGGCTGTTATTCGGGTGACGTGACGATCAAGGCACCGTTCCACTACCTTCCACGGTCCAGGAGGAAGATTTGAGTTGTTTGTCCCCATCACAGGCATCCACCAATTTCCCCTCGAATTCCAGATGCATTTCCAGCGTATCTCCCGAACTGAGAGAACCGACACTGAATCCAGGGAAATCGAATCCTTCGAAGTCGCAACCGGTGGCCTGGTCCGGATTCTTGTACTTGCTCGTTGCAAAGGGAATCGAGTGATAACCGTATTTCAAATCCGTTCCGCCGGAGGTGACGCAGTCTTCGTGCCAGGTAGTGCGGCTCAAGGTGTTCGAGCACAGGTTGTGGGTGAGATCTGATCCGTTATAATTGAAATAGCCCCTCACGAATTGACGATATTCTCCGCAGGAACAGTTACAGGGAATGGGGGCAGAGAAGGACGCTTTCATATCGAAGGAAGCGCCGAATTTTCCGGAGCCGAATACGGCCGGAATCGTGCCGGCGGGAATGCTCGTGAAGCTTCCTGTGGGGGCACATGTGTGACTGGGAGGAGCAATCGCCTGGGTTTCCGTGGCCTCCGGGCTAAGAGTTCGGAAGTTCATCTCTGACGGTGAAGCCCCAATGGTAGCCGTAATGTTCTCCTCGTTTCCGGTCGTGATCGTGCCCCGAGCTGGGGGGGCCGCCCGGGAGGAACGGTCAAGGACACTGATCTTGCCGAAATCATGTCCAATCGAATGGCTTCGAAGCGGATGCGCCGTGGTCGCTGTGTGTGTCGTGGAGTTTTTGCCACGTGTGGAGGATCGTTTCCCGAGCCCGTCCGATTTGGAGCGACATTTTTTGCATTCCCCGGTCGGCCCTGCCGTGCCTCCACAGGAGCAAGTATGTTTCAGGATCCCGCTCCGAGGCGTTCGCAACCCGTGCGAAGAAGCGGGGCGTTTCTGGTCATGGGAGGGAGATTTCATCGGTTCATGCCTCCATAGATGGCCCGGGCGACGTCGGTCCCGAGCGTGGTTGGACCGGCGTCCGGTGCGGCGGTGAAGGCCCCGGCGTCGAGGCGGGGGACGGCGGCGGCGGAGTCGATCGAAGGCGGCCTCCCGCCCTCGGCGAGCAGGCGCGCGAGTTCGTGCCGGAGAGCATCCGCGAGCGCGTCCCGGTCCATCGGGCCGAAGCCTTCGAGGACGAGTTCGTCGATATGCAATACGAGCGTTTCGTTCAGGTCCATTGGCGGATCTCCGCGTCGGTGAGGGGTTTGTCGAGCTTGGCGTATTCCTGGCGGGCGGCCCGGGCCACATGACGCATGCGCACCGGCTCGTCGGCATCGGCGGCGAAGAAGGCGGCATTCATCGCGATGTTGCGGATGTGGCCGCCCGTGACGGTCAGCCGCGCGAGCCTGGTTTCGTCGAGCCCCTGTGTGGGCGTCTCTTCCGGGAAGATGCGTTGCCAGATCCGGGCGCGAAGGGCGGCGTCGGGGAAGGGGAAGGAGACGATGAACCGGATGCGCCGCTGGAAGGCGTCGTCGAGGGCGTCCTTGAGGTTGGTCGTCAGGATGGCGAGGCCGCGATAGGCTTCCATGCGCTGCAGGAGATAGCTCACCTCGATGTTGGCATAGCGGTCGTGGCTGTCCTTGATCTCGGTGCGCTTGCCGAAGAGGGCGTCGGCCTCGTCGAAGAGGAGGATGGCGCCGCCTTCCTCGGCCGCATCGAACACGCGCCGGAGGTTCTTCTCGGTCTCTCCGATGTATTTGCTCACAACGCTGCTCAGGTCGATGCGGTAGAGGTCGAGGTGGAGTTCGCGGGCGAGGACCTCGGCGGCCATTGTCTTGCCCGTGCCGCTTTGCCCGGTGAAGAGGGCGCTGACGCCGAGGCCCCGCGCCGACTTGCGGGCGAAGCCCCACGTCTCGTAGACCCGCATCCGATGCCGCGCGTGAAGCGCGATGGTGCGCAGGGTCCGGAGCTGCTGCTCAGGCAGGACGAGGTCGGCCCACGAGGCGGTGAGAGGTATGCGCCGGGCGAGGTCGTCGAGGCGAGGGCGGGCCTGGAGCCGGCAGGCGTTCCACAGGTGTTCCCCGGCGTCCTCGGCCGCTCCGGCGGCACGGGCATGGGCGCAGGCGGCCCGGATGGCCGGGGTGCTCAGGTTGAACTGGGCAGCGAG
This sequence comes from Rhodothermales bacterium, assembly GCA_026984335.1. Taxonomy (GTDB): domain Bacteria; phylum Bacteroidota; class Rhodothermia; order Rhodothermales; family ISCAR-4553; genus JALSSK01. Next base: position 2,604 of record JALSSK010000062.1, on the reverse strand, counting down.
GCGGTCGATCTGCCCGTTGAGGGAGGGAGCGGTCTCTCCGAGCGACTGGACCCACACCGTGCGCTGTTCCGAAGCCTTCGGCTTCTCGATCCTGAACGTGATCATCGCGCGGCGAAGGGTGCGGCGACGCCGGGGTGTGAGCACGATCAGGGGCGTCCGGAGGCGTTCGATCAGGGCGTCGACATAAGCCGGGAGGACGCCGTGCTCCCCGGCGTCGAGCGTCCCGGCGTCGAGGGCGAGGGCGCGCCCGCCGAGAATGGCCTCCCGCTCCCAGAGGCGGACGAGCACGTCGAACTCGTGGGGCGTCTGCGGCAGGGTGTGCGCCGCCATCACGGCCGGGGTCAGGCCGAGGCGCGCGCCAATCCCCGCCGCCACGGCGCGCTTCTCCGCCGAAGCGTCGCCGCAAAGCTGGAGGACCGGCAGCGCTCCCCCGGTGCGCTCCGCCCACACCTGCGCCGCTTCCTCGACGATGGCATGGTGTGAGGGGACGAGTTCGTCTTCCACGGGATCGAGGGGGTGAACGAACCCCGACAGCTGTTCGTCGAAGGAGGGGAGGCCGGTCAGGTAGTGGAGGATGCGCTCGTCGATGTGGAGCGGCGAGGTGGTCAGCGACGTCGCATCGCGGAGCTCGATCATCCGCCAGTGCCGGAGGGGAGCGTCGGGGGTGAGCGCGCTCCAGTGGGCGTCGGGGAAGGCGGCGAGCGCGAGACCGAAGGTGGGATGGGGCGCGTCGTGACCGGCGGCGCACAGCCCGGCGAAGGCGGCGTCGAGCTCCATGCCCGCGCACAGCACGAGGACGACGCGCTCGAACGGGGAGAGCCCGAACGTGCCGCAGAGCGCATCGAGGGCGGAGGGCGATGACGGCTCGGGTTCGGTGTTCGGCTCCGGGACGGCTTCCACCGGCGCGCCTTCCCGCCGGGCGGCGAAGTCCGCGAGCACGGCCTTCACTTCGGCGAGCGCTCGCGTGAGCGCACGCTGGTTGTCCGCGATCCCGTTCATAGTGACGTCCGAGTTCATATCGTCGATGGGCTGTTGTATCGATCCCGGAAATACTGCTCCAGTTGAAGCCGCTCCTCGTCCGTGAGGGCGCGGTGGTAGACGAGCACCTCGGCGACGTCGCCGTTGAAATACCACGAAGGTCCCCGGCTTCCGTCGAAGACGTCGGCCTCGGAGCCCACGCCGATGAAGCCGAAGCGCGTCGCTCCCGAGCCCAGGTCGTTGCCTCCGTGCGCCCGCATGGAAGCGACGCTCACACCGTCCACGAACAGATGCTTGTTCGGTGAAGCGGCGCCGGCTTCGTACCATCCGCAGAACAGATGCCACCGGCCGTCATCGTAGGCGTCGTCGGTGCGGAGGTTTTGCGTCGATCCCGTCTCGTCCGTGGTATCCCATCCGGCGTTCACGCTCACGCCGTCCTTGAGCGCGAGCCGCCAGTACTCGCTTCCGTCGAAGGAGAGGATGATCTGCCGGTCGGGCGACGAGGACCGGACGAGGGCGCACACGGTGACGCCGGAGAGTTGCCCGGCGGTGTCGTACGAGAAGTTTTCGAGCGCGAGGTAATCGTCCGTTCCGTCGAAGCGAAGCGCGGGCCGGGTTCCGATGCCGTGCGCCGTGAATTGCGGGCGGCGGGCGGGATCCGCCTGAACCGCATGATGTTCCTCGCCGCTCTGATCGGCCCATGCGGAGACGCCTTCGGCGTCGTACGTGACCCCGAGGTCGGAGCGAAGCCAGAGCCGGAGGTCGGGCAGTTGATCGGGCGTGACCGACGGACCGGGCAGTTCGGGCGCGACGGCGATGACGGGCGTTTGCACGGGGAGGGCCAGCGCCGCCGTCTCCTCGGCTTCGATCATCACCACCGTTCCGAGATAGGCCATCGAGAGCGTGTACGGCGTCTGAAAAAAAACGGACCAGAGCTTCGAGAGCTCTTCGAGCGAGAGCGGGACCGGGGTGAACTTGACCCGCTCGATGGCGTCGGCGAGGTCCGAGCCCGCGAGGAAATGGCCCGGATCGACGGAGACGGCGGCGTCGATGGCCGCCTGTATCATCGGGCGGGTGAGGACGGGACGGGCGTGGAGCGTGCGGGCGACGCTGCCGAGGATGCGCTGGGGCTGAAGGTTTTCCTCGTCGCCGTAAAACGTGAGGAGATAGTGGAGGTCGAGCGCCATCCCCGGACGTGTGCGGAGGTTTCCGGAGGCGTCGCGCGTGGGGAGATCGCTATTGCGCCACGCCCCGTTCGGGGCCGTCTGGTACAGGTAAATGTTCACGCCGTAATTGCCGGGTGTGGTCAGTCGCGCATTGTCGGGCCGGAGGGTGGTCGCCTCCGCGCCGGGGACGTCCGCCGCGAGGCTCTCGAGCAAGAGCTGCTGAAGTGTGGCCGTGGCCGTGGCTATGGCGAGGAAGTTGCTCATGCGCGCCCTCTCCTTTTCCGGCGGCTGAGGTAGTCGTCGAGGGTCATGACGTTCGACGACGCGGCCTCTTTCCGCTGCGCAGGGGCAGGCGGCGTCACGGCGCGCACCACCACGCGCCCGATGGAGACGTGGATCGCAGGGGAGGCGTCCGGCGGAGATGCGGCAGGCGCGGGCATCGGGATTGCGGACGGATGCG
>JALSSK010000061.1 GCA_026984335.1 Rhodothermales bacterium | reverse complement strand
GAGCATGGGCGAGGAGGAGATCGGCTCCGGCGAGGGCACTCGGGGAAGTGCGTCGTGCGCCGGGGCGCGTTCTAGCGAAGGGGGGGCGGTTTCGCCGAAGTTGACGTCACGTGCGGGAAGGGGGCGCATCGGGGAAGGGGGGTCCTCGGGGCGAGGCGCCGGATGCACGCCCCTGTGAGAACGAGATTCTCGAGAAAAGGAGGGGGCGGTTGCCCGGAACGGAAGGGATGGACCCGGAGAGGCCGGTGAAAACGGCGGTGAGGACGGCGTCTGTGTGGCTTGCGCGATGGAAGTCGCATCCCTTGAAAGGGTCTCTCGCGGCGTCTTTTCGGGGAATGGATCGGAGGAAGCGTGGGGCGTGGGTGGGGCGGATGAAGCGGGGGGGGCAGCCGGTGCGGGTGGGCGCATGGGCGGGGTCGGACCGCTGCCCGGCTCTGTCCCGTCGGGAGCGACGGCGCGCGGGGCGGCCGGGCTATTCGCCGCCCCGGGGATGAACGAGGACGTTCCGACCGGGCGCGGGGCGGGCGCTTCGGGACCCGCCTTCGGCGGCGGGAGGGCGATAGCCGCTTCGGGAGGAAGCGGGGTCGGGGTCGCGTGCGGAGGCGAGACGGAGGCTTCGCGTTCGGGAGGGGCCATGGCGAAAGGCTCGGGCGGGAGGGCCTCGGCGGGCGGCTCGAAACGCGCGCGGGTCCTCGGGCGCACCGCTTCGGGGGACGCCAGGGCTCGCGCCGCGATATGTGTGAGGAAGTCGCTCATCGTCCCGTCATGGTGAGGTAAGCCTGCCGCCGCCACGGCGTGAGCGAGAGGATGTCGCGCTCGGACCACCCGTACGCCGTCGCGAGGAGGTGCACTTCGCGGAGCGTCCGCCGCGCCCATGCGTCGATCTCGGTCCAGAGGAAGGCGGCGACGTCGAGGCGGGCCTCCCACGTGTGCGCGCAGGCCGGGCAGGCCGTCGCGAGGCGCACGTCGGCCTGCGGGTCGAGGCGGCTCATCTCCGCCGCCACCGCCGCGACGACCGTCTCCGGCAATTCATCCGGTTCGATGTCGTTCGCGCCGTGCCGGGCCTCGAGGACGCATCGGCCGAGGAGCATGCGCCGGGCGGAGCCGACGTCCGGGGCGTGCCGGAGGGCGGAGAGATCGGCGCTCGCGGGGAGGCGGAAGGCGACCTCATACCCCGCGACACGCGCCATCGGGCGCTCGGGCACATCGTCCTGCGGCGGCGTGGTGATCGCCGCCACGGAGAAGCGGAGCTCCGCCCGTTCCCCACACGCCGGGCACTCCGCGACGGCCTCCATGCGCTCGCCGAGGAGCCGCGCGCGGAGCGAGAGCAGCAGCGCATCCCGTCGCCCGAGTGGCAGATCGGCCAGCGTCTCCGGCGACGCCTCCGGGAGCGCGACGGACAACAGGGCGACGGCGCGAGCCTCCGGCGGGAACGTTCGCGCGCGTTCCCATACCTCCAGCAGTTCCGTTCCCGAGAGCATGCGCATGGCGGATCACGGCTTACGGCTCGGTGAAGGACGGCTCGGTCGGCTCGGTGACGGCGTAATCCCGCTCCCAGCCCTCATTCTCGAGCTTGATCGTCTCGATGGCGATGGCGTTGGCGCTCGCATCGAGCTCGGGCAATGCCTGATATTCGGACACCCAGCACCGGTACACCTTGTAGGCTTTCACCACCTGTCCGGCTTCGTTGTAGACCTCGATGATGAGATCTTTTCGAAAGTCTGCGAGCGAGACTTCGCTGCCGAGGCCGGAGCCGAAATTCCAGACCTTGTTCGCCCATTGTTCGAATTCGACGTCGTGGGTGATGCCGCGCTCCAGCGTGATGGCCTCGTATTTCGTCTGCCCGGGCGACTTCCGCTCGGTGCTCGGGTCTCCGCCGACGCGGTGGGTGATCGGCTCGGTGGTGCGTTTGAGCGCGCCGATCTTGCTCACCCCGGCCACATACCGCCCGTCCCACTTGATGCGGAATTTGAAGTTCTTGTAGGGGTCGAAACGTTGTGCGTTTACACTGAATTGAGCCATGATGCTTCCTCAGGTTCGATGGTCCATCGTCAGACGGGTCATGCGGTGAACGTCGTCCCGGGATCAGGTCCCGAGGTCGCCCGCGATCTGCTGGATCTTGATGATGACGAACTCCGCGGGTTTGAGCGGCGCGAAGCCGACCAGGATGTTGACGATGCCCTGATCGATGTCGTTCTGGGTCGTCGTCTCGGAGTCGCACTTCACGAAGTAGGCCTCGCGGGGGGAACTGCCCTGAAAGGCGCCCTGTCGGAAGAGGTTTTGCATGAAGGCCCCGACGTTGAGCCGGATCTGCGCCCAGAGCGGTTCGTCGTTCGGCTCGAAGACTACCCACTGTGTGCCCCGGTACAGGCTCTCCTCGATGAAGAGGGCCAGCCTCCGGACCGGGACGTACTTCCACTCGGAGGCGAGGCGGTCGGCCCCGGCGAGGGTGCGCGCGCCCCAGACCACGTTTCCGGTCACGGGGAACGTGCGCAGGCAGTTGAGCCCGAGCGGGTTGAGCGTGCCGTTCTGGGCGTCGGTGAGCCGGTACGAGAAGGCGCGCACGCCCGAGAACGAGGCGTCGAGGCCCGCCGGGGCTTTCCACACGCCGCGCCCGGCGTCCGTCCGCGCGATGATCCCGGCCACCGCGCCGCACGGGGCGAACGCCGTCGTCCGGTTCTCATTGAGCGGGTCGGCCGTCATGAGACGGGGGAAATAGGCGATGACGTTCGTGGCGTCGTCCGTGCCGATGGCCGTGCGGAGGTCGTTGACGCCCGTCTCGGCGGCGGGCACGTCGGTCCAGTCCGCTTCCGGGTCGGCGATGAGCATGGCGCGGCGGTCCTTGCAATAGCCGGCAGCCGCGGCGAGCGTGGCCGGGTCCACGTCGGTCGTGCGGGTGAGCGGGGGGAGACAGAGCAGGTTGAAGAGGTCGGCCTCTTCGAGTGCATACAGGCCCTCGCGGTCGGCTTCGCTGCCCGTGATCTCGGCGTCCGTGATAGCGTCACCGTCGCCTCCGGCCCCATCGGCGGCCTGGTCCTCCACCGCTTCCGGTCGCGCGTCGACCACCCCGTCACGCACGCTGACGAGGGCGGAGCCCTCCGCGAGGACCTCGACGACGTATCGGGCGCTCGTCGGGTCGGTGGAAACATTCAGAAAAGCTTCGGCGGCAAGGACGTTCGTGCCGCCCGGCGCGTCGCGCTCTTCGACGGTCAGGTTGAAGAGCGTGTCGTCGGTGGGGTCTCGCGTGTCGTGGTCGACCGAGGCCTGGAGCGCATTGCCCCATGCGCCGGGGCCGGCGGCTTCGAGCGTGAGCGCCGTTCCGCCGCCGCCGTCGTCGAGGGCGATGGCGGCCGTGAGGCCTTCAAGGGTCGAGGCGCCGGGGTTAAAGACACGCACGATGAGGGCTTCCGCGCCGCCGTGTCGGAAGAAGTGTTGGACGGCATAGCTCATCGTGCTCTCGGTCCACAGCCCGCCGAAGGCGCGTTCGTAGTCGGCGAAGCTTTGCACCCGTGTCGCCGCGTTCACGGGACCTCGCGCCGCGCGACCGACGAAGGCCGTGATCGACGTGGCCACGCCGGTGATCGTCCGCACGCCGCCGGGCACCTCTTCGATGTAGACGCCGGGATAGGTTGGGTTGGTAGGCATAGCGAACCCCATCTCTATGAGTGATGCAAAAAATCATTCGTCGAACGTGACGCGCGGGGCATGCAGAGCCGTCCCTTTTCCCCGTCCCGGCACATGGAGGGGCAGGAGGAAGATGCCGGGCGATGCGGGAGCGACGGTTCACGACCTGCGAACGGCAGGTCCCGTCATTTCGGTGAGGCGACCGCTCACTTCACCACACCACCCAACCCGGGAAGAACGGACCCGTTATACGACCGGAAGAGCTGAGACTTTGAGACCGGCGTCAGAGAAGCGTACGGATGATTTCGTCTTTGAGACGCTGCCGTGAGCAATAATGTACGATGTAGGGGCAGAGAATCGAAGACACTGCAATGGAACGGCGATCAGGCCGAATCCGGCGCACGAATAGTCTAAATACAAGCGCTCAGCCATGCACATCGACTGTTGCCTAATACAATGAATGTAGCTCTTAAAGTCAAGCGTGAAGGGTAAAAATCAAGAGACCGGTGGGTGAAAGAATCGCTTCTCCGGGGGCAGGACGTGTGCTCGGACTCAAAACGTCAGGCGGATGCCGGTCATCGGTTCGAACCGGCGCTGGACGAGGTAGCGCTCGGTTCCGTCCGCGGCGTCGCCGACGCGCTCGTAGGTATAGCGCGCCCGGACGTAGACACGGAGATGCCGGAAGAAGCGGTAATCGGTCCGAAAGACGAGGGCCGATTGATCGCCGAGGTTGTTCAGCAGTGAGAAGAAGCTTCGGAGGCCGCCGCGATCCTGCCCGATGTACAGGCTGAACCTGCGGGCGCGGAGGTAGAGGCGAAAGTGGTAGGTGCTGAGGGCCTGCGAGCCGTAATGGCGGCGGAAGGCGTACCAGAACTCGAAGCCGCTGAAGAGATACAGCCGGAGCTCGGTCACGAGGTCGTTGCCTCCGGCGGCCTCTTCGAGGGCGACGCCGGCGAAGGACGCTCCGTCATCGCCGCCCGAGCCTTCGGTGCGGAGGATGCGGGCATGGAGGTTGTTGACGGTATAGAAGGCGTCGAAATAGGAGGGGATGAACCGCTTGCTGTTATAGTGAAGGGCGAGCCGGAAGCGGAATCGGGCGAGGTCGATGAAATTTTCGGAATGGAGGTCCGCGCCGAAGAAGAGGCCGTTTCCGAAGCCGTCGAACCACGCGACGCTGACGAAGGGGGAGAACGTGAGCGCGCCGGATCGGAAGACGTCGAGGCGGGCGTCGAGGTTGTATGCGGTCAGCCGGGGCACGCCGGGCGGGCGGGGGGCGAGGTCGGTCGTGTAGTTGAAACCCAGTTGAAGCGAACGGGCGCGGTAGTTCTTCGCGAAGAACAGCGGCGAGAGCGCCGCGCGCGCGCCCGTCACGCCGTCGAGGAGGACGTTGTCCGTGAAGGCGGCCACTTCGAGGGGGCGGGTGCGCCACATCGCTTCCACGCCCACGGTGCGCTCATCCCATGCCACCCGCGAGTTGAAGAAGTCGACGACGTGCCCGGCGCCGAGACGCATCCGCTCGATAGGCCCGGCGCGGAGGTAGAAGCGCGACCGGGGTTGGAGCGGGATGCGGGCGAACTCGAGCAGGCGGAGCGCATCGTATGCCTCGTCGATGTCGGGGCGATACGTGCCGTAGATGCCGGCGCGTAAAGCGCCGCTGAGCCGGGCCGTGAGCGGGCGCGTGGCGAGATTCGCCGTAAGGCCGACGCCCGTCCGCCATTGCGCCCCGATGAGCGAGAACCCGCCCATCACGTCGAGGACCTGGTTCCTTTCCCACCAGAACCGCTGTTCCTGCTCGCGCGGGTCGTCCGAGGAGCCGAAGAAGACGGGCGTTTGTGCCCGCGCAGCGCCGGAAAGCATGGCCGTTGCCGCGAGGAGCGCGAAGAGGTACGCCGAACCGACACCAAACTTGCGTCCCACTGTACACTTTCCGGGCGGGTGGTTATGTTGCGTCGGCTTTCCAACGGCGGCGATGGCGCGCCCGTTCCGAAGGGCGGACGTGGGGCGCAGCCGGGATTTGTTCGGCGCGCCGCCTTTTCTCTGTTACGATCTCTCGCGTTTCTTCGTGCAAGCAATAGACTGGCTCATCGTTTTTTCGTACATGGCGGCCACACTCGGCATCGGCGTGTATCTCGGGCGACGGGCGTCATCGTCCATCGAGGAATATTTCGTCTCCGGGCGATCGCTGCCGTGGTGGCTGGCGGGCGCTTCCATGGCGGCAACGACGTTTTCCATCGACACGCCGCTGTACATCGCGGGGGTGGTGGGCAACCGGGGCATCGCGGGCAACTGGGAATGGTGGGCCTTTGCGATGGGCCATGTGGTCCTCATCTACGTCTTCGCGCGGCTGTGGCGGCGGAGCGAGGTCGTGACCGACGCCGAGGTGATCGAACTTCGGTACGGGGGGCGGCCCGCCGCGGCGCTTCGGGGCGCGAAGGCGTTCCTCTTCGCCGTGCCGATCAACTGCATCGCCATCGGATACATCATGCTCGCGGCCGTGAAGGTCGTCGGGGCGCTCGGCATCTGGCAGGGCCTCGGGTATGCGCCCGACGAGCGGGTGCTCGGCCTCGACCCCAAGCTCCTCACGGTAGCCGGCATCTCGGCGCTCGTGCTGGCCTATGCCGGTTTTTCGGGACTCTGGGGCGTCGTCACCACCGACTTTTTCCAGTTCTTCCTCGCGCTCTTCGGGGCGATTCTCGTGGCCTTCTTCGCCGTCCGAAGCCCGGAGATCGGCAGCCTCGCAGTCCTCGTCGAGAAGGCGCAGGCGGTCACGGACTTCGACGTGCTCGCGTTCATCCCGTTCACCCTCGGCGCTTCGGGGAATTGGTGGAGCGTCGGGTGGAGCGCCTTCGCGGGCATCTCGGCCAGCACGTTCTTCGGGTACGTGCTGCTCCAATGGTGGACGTTCCGGCGGTCCGACGGCGGCGGCGAGTTCATCCAGCGTCTGGCCGCCTCGAAGGACGAAGCCGAGGCGGAGAAAGCGGCGTGGTTCTTCAACCTCATGCACTACGTGGTGCGCACGTGGCCGTGGGTGCTCGTGGCGCTGGCCGCGCTCGTGATCTATCCCTCGCTCGAAGACCGAGAACTCGGCTATCCGAAGCTCATGCTCGACTACCTCCCGCCGGGCGTTCTGGGGCTCGTCGTGGCCTCGCTCATCGCGGCGTTCATGAGCACCGTCTCCACGCAGATCAACTGGGGCGCTTCCTACCTTACGAACGACCTCTACCGCCGCTTCATCCATCCCTCGGCGACGCAGCGCGAGCTGATCCGGGTGGGGCGGTATGCTTCGGTGCTCATCACGGCGCTCGGAGCCGTGGCCGCCTTCTTCGCCCGCGACGTGGCGACCGTCTTCCGCCTCGTCATCGCCATCGGAACCGGGCCGGGCGTGGTGCTCATCCTCCGGTGGTTCTGGTGGCGGATCAACGCGTGGGCCGAACTCTCGGCCATGATCGCGGGCTTCCTCGTCGGGCTCTTCACCACCGTCGTGCCCGTGCTCACCATTGCCGACTTCGGCGTGCGCCTCTTCGTCATCACCGTCATCACCTCGGCGGTCTGGGTGACGGTGATGTCCCTGACGAAGCCGGAGACGCCGGAGACGCTGGAGGCTTTCTACCGGAAGGTGCGTCCGGGGGGACCGGGATGGCGGGCGCAGCGCGCGGCTACGGGGACGCCGCCGGCACAGTCGCTCAAGCACGACCTCCTCCGCGTGCCGGCGGCGATGCTCCTGCTCTTCGGGCTGATGTTCGGCATCGGGGGGGCGCTGCTGCTCCGATGGGACGTCGCGGGCGCGATGGCGCTCACGGCAGCCGCCGGCGCACTCTGGTTGTACCGGCTCCGCGTCAACGGGCCGTCGTGAACGGACCGTCGTGAACGGACGTTCTTCGCGAATCTCTCATGCGCTTCCGGGAAACCCGGCCCGCCCGTGTTCATTGGAAAGATGACCCCTCTCACCCCTTCGGGAATGCTCCCGGGATTGAAGACCGCATCGGACGCCGACACCCCATGCCTCGCATCCCTTCCATGCCGCTGTTTCCACTCGAAGTGGTATTCTTCCCCGAGGAAAAGCTTCCGCTGCACATCTTCGAGCCCCGATACAAGGAAATGATCAACGTCTGCCTCGAGTCCGGGCAGACCTTCGGCATCGTGCTGTTCCGGGAAGGGGAAATGGCCGAAGTAGGCTGTGAGGCGCGCATCACCCGCGTGCTCAAACGGTATGAAGACGGGCGCATGGACATCGAAGTCGAGGGGATGCGCCGGTTTCGCATTGCCGAAATTCACCGGGACGGCGTTTACCTCACCGCCGACGTCGAGACGTTCGACGACTCGGACGTGCGCGTGGCGAAAAACCTCCGCGAGCGGCTCATCACGCAGCACCTCAAACTGCTCGAACTGGCGGGCCGCGTGGTCCGTCCGACGCAGTATCAAAGCGTTCGCCGCGTCTCGTTCCTGATCGCCCACAATGCCGGGCTCAGCCTCGAACAGAAGTTGGAGGTGCTCAGGCTCGATACGGAGAACGAACGCATTGCCTTCCTCGTGCGTCACCTCTCGGCCTTTCTGCCCCGCGTCGAGAAGGTGGAGTCGTTCCGGCGGAAGGTGCGCTCGAACGGCCACATCCGGGATTTTCCGCCCCCCGCCGAGGAGGGGTGAGTCCCGTTGATCTTTGCGTCGGCGCCCGTTACCTTCCGCCCGCACCCTTTCGCTCAAACGGACGACCATGCCCCGCATCGGACCCTATACCCTCCATACCATTGAAACCGGGCGCTTCGGTCTCGACGGCGGCGCGATGTTCGGCATCATTCCGAAGCCGCTGTGGGAACGTCGCATCGCGCCCGACGCCCGGAACCGCATCCCGCTGAACATGCGCTGCCTTCTGCTCGAAGGTGAGGGACGCGTGATCCTCATCGACGACGGCCTCGGGGACAAGTACGACGACAAGTTCGCGGACATCTATGCGGTCGATTACTCGGAGATGGAACTGCACCGCTCCTTGCGCGCCGCCGGTTTCGACGCCTCGGACGTGACCGATGTGATCCTCACCCACCTGCACTTCGACCATGCCGGAGGCAGCACCCGGCGGGAAGGCGACCGGCTGAAGGTGACGTTCGAGAACGCCCGGCACCATGTGCAGCGGAAGCACTGGGAATGGGCCATGCATCCGAACGCGCGCGAGCGCGCTTCCTTTCTGAAGGAAAACCTCGAACCGCTCGCCGCCTCCGGACAACTTCACCTCCTCGACGGCGACGCTGAGCTTTTCCCCGGCGTCGAGGTGCTCACGGTCAACGGCCACACCGAGGCGCAACAACTCGTCAAGGTGTCCGACGCCGAGAAGACGCTCGTCTTTGCGGCCGACCTCCTGCCGACGACGGCCCACCTCGGACTCCCGTGGATCATGGCGTACGACGTGCGACCGCTCGTTACCCTGTCCGAAAAGGAGGCCTTCCTCGAAGCGGCGGTCGAGGGAGGGTGGCGCCTTTTCTTCGAGCACGATCCCGAGACGGCGGTCGCGGGGCTGCGGCGAACCGCGCGAGGCGTGGCGGCGACCGAAGGACGACCGCTGTCGGAGCTCTGAGGACCGGGAGCGGATCCGAGGGGCTCCGAACTGAACCCTCCGGAGGCGAACCGTCCCCTGTCCGGAGAACGTTTCAGCGCCTCACCCGGTCGCGCCCTTTTTCGGAAAGGAGGGAACCAAGCCGGGGTTTGGTGTTTTCAGAGGTCTGATTCCGACGGCCGAAAAAACGACCGCCGCCGCGTCGATTCCCAGTAATAGTTCGAAGAAGATTCATGACACGGTCCACCGAAGTAGAAGCCACGAACCCGAAAGAGTCGATCCCCGACGGCGAGGTCGCCGAGCTTCTGGCCGCCATCCGTACGAACATCTCGAAGGTGCATCACGAGTTGAGCAATCCGCTCTCGATCATCTGTGGAAACTCGGAGCTTCTGATCACGCTGGCGCAGTTGATGGAACTCGGGGACGACATCATTCAGCCGTTGAAGGACATCGAGCTGGCCGGCCAGCAGATGGCCGATTCGATGCACAAGCTCATCGTGCTTCGGGAAATGATCTCGCGTCATCAGAAAGGAAAAAAGCAATAGCCGGAGCCGGCCGCCGGCCCGGTAAAGATCTTTAGGATTTGTCGGCGTATCCGATACTGCCCTTGAACGGCACCATAGTGTACGGTATCTTCACCCCGACAAGCCCCTCTGACACTTCTCAACAGCCTATCGAAGGAACGGTTACCACTCGAACGAACAACCCCGGAGCCGCCGGGTGGCGGCCTGTGGGTCGAGCCTCGTGCTCAGGCGCTCGTTCGTGACGATGCCGGAGGTCTCCGGCGCTTCCTGGAAGCCCGCGCGCACCTGTCGCGAAGACCTTTGACGTACCCGAAACGGTCCGTTCCCATGCGCAATCCGTCCCATTTTCTGATCGTCCTCGTGTATTTCGCCGCGTTTGCGCTGCGTCCGAGCCTCGATGCGTCGGCTCAGCGCGCGACCATGCGCACCGTGGAGACGACGGCGCGCGGCGTGGTGCTCGAAGTGTCGGTGGACTGGTCCCTGCCGCTCCGCGCGGCGCTCGACTCGGCGCGGGTCTCGGCCATCGACGAAGCTTATCTCCTGAGTCTTTCGCAGGGTCTGTGGACGCTCTCGGAGAACGTCTTCCTGCCTTCGCTCTCGGAGCCGGTCGTCACGGTGCTTGCCTCGGACTTCGACGAGGTGGATATGCCGATGAGCGGTCCGCGTGGGGCGCTCATGGAGGAGCTGCTCACCGAGCCCGTGGCGGGGGTGGGGCTGGGCATGCTTCGGAAGCGCCCGGTCATCACGGTGCAGGCGCGGCTCTTCGGGTATGACGCCGGGCGAGGCGCGCTCCGGCGGTACCGGCGGCTCCGCATCGGCGTGACGTTCGGCCGCGGCGAGGCGGCCCGGGCAGCCAAAACGTTCCGGAACCCGCACCTCGCCGTCGAACGAAGCGTCCTCGCCGACGGCATCCTCTTCAAGATCCCCGTCACGGAAGAAGGCATCTATCGCATCGACCGGGCCTTCCTGTCCGCCGTCGGCGCGGCGGTGGGGCTCTCGCCGGACGACGTCGAGCCGAACAACCTGCAGGTCTTCGGCAACGGCGGCGCGCCGCTGCCGGCCCGGAACGCCGACGACCGCATCCCCGACCTCGCCGAAAACCCCGTCTTCGTGCGCGGCGGCGGCGACGGCTCCTTCGACGAAGGGGACGTGCTCCTTTTCTACGGCGCCGCCCCGCAGGGATGGCGGTACGACCTCGAAAGCGAGACGTGGACGCATTACACCCACCCCTTCTCGAATGCCAACTACTACTTTCTCAAGGTGGGGACCTCGCCGGGGCTTCGCGTGGGGCAGGAAGGCTTCCCGGAAATCTCGGGCGCGACGGTGCTCACACAGGTGACGGGGCGGCGCGTCGTTGACATCGACGAGATCGTGTGGAGCAAGGAGCGCGGCTCGGGACACACGTGGGTGAGCACTCAGATCCGCTCCGGCGGCTCCCGCGACATCTTCACCGACCTCTCGCTCCCCGGTCTGGAAGCCGGCGAGGTGACGTACCGGATACGTGCGGCCATCGGGTCCAATCCCGTGGCCACACTCTCTTTCACGGCGAACGGCGCGGAGATCGGCCGACTGCGCGCGCCGCGCCCGGTGGGGCGCGGCGCCGAAGACCCGACTGCGGCGCCCGTCGAAGGGACCTTCACGCAAGGCGTGAGCGCGGGCGCGAGCCTCAGCCTGACGATGCGGCTGCTCGATCAGGTCAACGAGCCGCAGGCGGCGGTGGACTGGGTGCGCATCTTCTATCCGAAAGCGCTCCGGGCCGAAGGCGGCGTCGTGCGGATGTCCACGCCCGGCGGCGAGACCGGATGGTTCGAGTTCGTCCTGCAGGGCTTCGGCGCGGAGCCGCAGGTGTGGGACGTGACCGAACCCGGATCGATCCGGCGCCTCGGGGTCCAACCCGACGGCAATGCGTATCGCGTCCGCGTGCTCGCCGACGACCCGGCCCGCCCGCGCGAGCTCATCGCCTTCTCCGAAGGATCGGCCCTTGCCCTCGACGCCGAGACCGTCGCCGTCACGCCGAACCAGAACCTCCACGGCGACAAGAGCTTCCCCGACTTCATCATCGTCGCCCCCAGCGTCTTCCTCGAACAGGCCAACGAACTGGCCGAGTACCGGCGTCAGGACGGGCTGA
>JALSSK010000060.1 GCA_026984335.1 Rhodothermales bacterium | reverse complement strand
AGAACAATACCGCCGGGAAAACCTCCCCGTGCTCATCCTCCGAGCGGAGGTCGGCGGCCGGCCGGTCTACCGCGTCGGCCTCGGTCGGCACGCCACGCGGCGGGCGCTTCAGGCGGCCCGCCGTTCGCTCCCTGCCCGGGCGCCCGGTGACGCCTGGCCCTTCCGCTTCGCCCCCTCCATGCTGTGGCGCGGAGGCGACCGAAACGACCGATAGCTTTTTCCTCCTCCCGGCGCATCCTCACACGCGGCGTCTCGTACGGACAGCTACCTTCCCGGAACCGCCTTGCGTCTCACGCGAACAAGGAGTCGTCTGCCCGGTCCCGTCTTCTCCTGCGCCGCTCATGCCCTCGGAGTTTCTCGTCTACCTGCGTCTCGGTTTCGAACACATCTCCGACCTCAAGGGCTACGACCACATTCTGTTCATCGTGGCCCTCTGCGCGGTTTACCGATTCAAAGCATGGAGGCATCTCCTGTGGCTGGTGACGGCCTTCACCGTGGGGCACTCCGTCACGCTCGCCCTGGCCACGCTTCGCCTCGTCACCATCGACAGCGCGCTCGTCGAAGTGCTCATTCCCGTCACCATTTTCCTCACCAGCCTGATCGACATTGCTGCGCCGGCGGAAGAGCAGCAGGTAAAGGCGGCGCGATACAAATATGGTCTCGCGCTCGGCTTCGGGCTCATCCACGGGCTCGGTTTCTCAAACTTCCTCCGCGCCGTCCTCGGCGGCGAGGAAAGCATCGTGCTCCCGCTCTTCTCCTTCAACGTGGGGCTGGAACTCGGACAGATTGCCATCGTCTTTGCCGTGCTCACCCTCTCCGCCGTAATGGTGGGCTTCGTCAAGATGAAGGCCCGCGACTGGATCCTCGTCCTCTCCGGGGCGACGGCGGGGATCTCCCTCCTCATGATCCTCGAAAGGCTGACGACATGAGCCTCACCACCGTTGCCCCGTCTTCCTCCGTATATCCCGTATGACCTCCCCCTAACCAGCTCTGGAGACCACAGCCCTCATGTCACACCCGTTTCGCCTTTACGTCCTCGGCACGCTCGCGCCGGCTTTTCTGATCCTCCTGGCCCTCCCTTCCGGCGACGCCCTCGCCCAGCACTGGCTCCATCCGGACACCACCTGGCGCACCAATCAGTCCATGTTCCGGGGCATGCAGGAATGGCCCGACCCGAACGAATACCGGAATGCCGCCGGCTCGCCCGGTCCGAAGTACTGGCAGCAGCGGGTCGATTACGTGATCGAGACCGCGCTCGACACCACGACCCACACCGTCAGCGGCTCGGAGCACATCACGTATCACAACAACTCGCCCGACGCCCTGCGCTACCTCTGGATCCAGCTCGACCAGAACGTGCGCTCGCTCGAACACAGCCGCACCTACCGTGTGCGCGGCGCCTTGCCCGAGCGCATCAACCCGCGCTTCGCCCGCTTCCTCGGCCTTGATCCGTTCGACGGCGGCGACGAGATCACCCGCGTCCAGCTCGTCGACGCCTCCGGCAAGCTCGTCGACGCCCGCTACCGCATCGACGACACCATCATGAAGGTGAACCTGCCCGAGCCGCTCGCCCCCGGCGCGTCGACCGAGCTCGAGATCGACTGGAGCTTCCGCGTGCCCGACAACGGCCGAGGCGCCAAAGAGAAGGTCCGCGACGGATGGCTCTACCTCGTCGCCCAGTGGTTCCCCCGCCTCAGCGTCTATGACGACGTCAACGGATGGCAGACCGACCAATTCCTCGGACGCGGCGAGTTTTATCTCAACTTCGGCAATTACGACGTCAGGATCACCGTGCCGTGGAACCACATCGTCGATGCCACGGGCGTGCTTCAGAACCCGGAGGAGGTGCTCACGGCCACCCAGCGCCGCCGGCTCGCACAGGCCCTCGAAAGCGAGGAGCCGACGTTCATCGTCGCCCCGGACGAGGTGATGAACCCCTCGACCCGCCCGAAGACGAGCGGCACGCTGACCTGGCACTTCAAGGCCGAGAACGTCCGGGACTTTGCCTGGGCTTCCTCGAAGACCTTCGTCTGGGATGCCGCCGGTTACCGCTACGCCCCCGGTGAAACGCCCATCGCCGTGCATTCGCTCTATCCCCGCGACGCCATGCCGCTGTGGGACAAGGTCTCGACGCGCGCCGTCATCCAGACCCTCAAGACCTATGGCCGGATGGCCCTCAAATTCCCGTACCCGAAGGCGGTGAACGTCCACGGGCCGGTGGGCGGCATGGAATACCCGATGGTCGCCTTCTGCGGCGCGCGCCCTCGCGACGGCCAGTACAACGACCAGCTCGAACGCGCGCTCATCTCCGTCACCATCCATGAGGTGGGCCACAACTGGTTCCCCATGATCGTCGCCAGCGACGAGCGAAAGTGGACGTGGATGGACGAAGGGCTGAACACCTTCCTCCAGTATTACGGCGAACAGGATTACGCGAAAACGTATTGCGGCGGCGTATGGACGCAGACCGACGACTGCGCGTATCCGAGCCGTCGCGGCCCCGCTCCGAAGATCGTGGACTACATGCGCGACCCGGATCAGGTGCCCATCATGACGGAGTCCGACCTCATTCACAAGGACTTCGGCAACAACGGCTACGCCAAGCCCGCCACGGGCCTGCAGATGCTTCGCGAGCACGTCCTCGGCCCCGAAGCCTTCGACGAGGCTTTCCGCGAGTATGCCGAGAAGTGGGCCTTCAAACACCCGCAGCCCGCCGACTTCTTCCGCACGCTGGAGGAAGGCTCGGGGGAAAACCTCGCGTGGTTCTGGCGCGGATGGTTCTACACCACGCATGCGAACAACCAGGCCATCGCGGGCGTGCACGTACAGGCCGCCGACTCCCTCCTCGGCTCGACGGACCGGGGACGGAACTATTACCGCATCGAGGTCCAAAACAAAGGCGGCATCGTCATGCCCCTCGAAATGGAGATCACGTACGACGACGGCTCCACCGAGCGCTTCGACATGCCTGCGGACGTCTGGCGCAACAATGAGATTTCCTTCACGAAAGGCTTCTTCACCGACAGGCGCGTCGTCAAGGTCGAGCTCGACCCCGATCAGGCGTATGCCGACATCGACCGCGACGACAACGTGTGGGAAGCGCCCTCCGTCGAGGGCGAGACGGAAACGGGGGGGAATCGGTGAGGCGTTTGGGCATCTAAACGGGACGCCCTGTGACCAACCAACGTTCAAACGTTCCCCCGTTTGAACCCGCTAACGATTTGCCGATGCCGATCCTCTTCGCGCTCCTCTGCCTCGTGCCCCTCGCCGGGACGGTCTCCGAACCGCCGCCGCACGACTTCCACGTGACGTATGGCCGGCTGGCCGTCGAAGGCGCGACGGCGATGCTCCGCATCCGGTTTTTCCACAATGACCTCGAAGGCGCGCTCCGCGCTTTTCACCGGCGGCGCGACCTCCGCCTCGGGGCCGATCCACGGTCGGACTCGCTCTTCCTCGCGTATTTCCACGACAAGTTCGCGCTCGAAAGCGACGGCGCGGCGCTCCGGGCCGAGATCGTCACGAGCGGGGAGGAGCAGGAGGGCAAGGAGCGGGTGTGGTGGTACGTTCTTCAGTACGAAGCGCCCGCGCCCCTCCGGTCGCTCAAGGTGCGGGACGCGCTCCTCTTCGAGGTCTTCTCCGATCAGAAGAACATCTTCCGCGTGCTCCACCTCCCGGACGAGCAACGAGAGACGTTCTATTTCGTCGAGGGATCGGCGGAGGCCGAGCTTACGTTTTGAAGCCCCCGGAGGCGTGGATTCCGCGTGAAGCCGGAGCCGCCGGGATCGAAGCGGGAGGATCGACGTTGGAGGGGAGTGTGTATCTGAGTACACACCCTCAAACACATTCGTCCATGCCCGAAACGTCCTTGCCCTCCTCCGAAGCCGCGAAGCCCGCTTTCTGGGACCGCGTCGGCATCAGCCTCTCCGGCATCTGCGTGGTGCACTGCCTGCTTTTGCCCGTGGCGCTGGCGGCGTTGCCGCTCTGGCCCCTGCTCGAGACGGCGCACGCGTGGCTCCATCCCGTGTTCGCCGTCCTCTTGCTCCCGACCACGCTCGCGGCGATGGCGCACGGCTACCGGAAGCATCGCCGGAACGACGTCGCCGGATGGCTCGGCGCGGGGCTCGTGCTCATTCTGGGCGCGGGGTTCCTCGGCCACGCGATGCCGGGGGCCTTCACCGAGACGACGCTCACGGTGCTCGGCAGCGCGCTGCTCATCACCGGCCACTGGCGCAACTGGCGCACGAACGCCGCCTGCCGCCTCCCCGCCCCCGCCTGATCCGCTCCCGCACCTTTCCCCTCCGCCTCATGCACCGCCTCAACTTCACGCTCGACGCCGCCACGGTCAAACTGCTCGAAAAGCTCTCACGGACGTATTACGGCGGCAACAAATCACAGACGGTTCGGGCGGCGCTCGAAAGCCTCGCCGTCCACGTCGGGCACGAAGGCTGGGTGGTGGCCGGATACACCCCCGTGGAGGTACACGGCGACGTGGCGTGCCACACCTGCGGCGCCGAACACCACGAGGGGGAGGTGCTCTACCGGCCCGTCTTCGAACGCGGCGAGAGCCCCCGCGCCCTTCCGCACATCCCCACCGAAGTGTGGCTCGACTGCCCGCAGTGCGTGGATCAGCACCTCTCGGCCTGAGGGGGCCGGCGGGCCCGTCCGTGAGGCCGGTTCGCTTTTCGGAAAACGAGGGGTTGCATTATTGTTAAAATAAATATATCTTATATCAAGTTGAAAAAACCCCGATGAGCTATTCCCTTGCATTTTCCCAGGCTGTGATGACCGTGCTGTTCGTTGCGGACAAAATCGAGCAGGGCATCTTTGACTTCGTCCCGACGCAGACGCTGGCCGGAGCGCTCAA
>JALSSK010000059.1 GCA_026984335.1 Rhodothermales bacterium | reverse complement strand
GGCGCTCGTGCCCGTGTTCTCGAAAAAGGCGACGTCGCCATAGCCGCCGAGGAGCGCATTGCCCGTCCCGACGAACAGGTCGGAGTCGCCGTCGTTGTCGATGTCGACGAACGCCGGCGCACTCCGACCGAGCACATCGACGACGTCCACCGGATTGCCGGTGCCGGTCACTTCGGTAAACACGGCGCTCGCTCCCCCGCGCATGGGAAACGTCCAGCCCGGCTCCGGCGCGTGCGACGCCCAGGGCTCCGGCTGCCGGTACCACGGCTCCGCGCGCTCGAACGCGTCATTCCGAGGCACGCGCTCGTCTGCATCGTCGGCAGGCGCGAGGCCGGCCTCATTAACCATTCCCAGACACAAGCCACTCAGGAGAATCGTGCGTCCGGCTTGTTTGAAATCATTGAATACTATCCTTTTCCGCTCACGTGGGGCCACAGCCTGCCTCCTTCGCAATAGTTCATTGGGGGTTTCAATCACTCAGCGCCTTAGTATCGCTCAAATCAGACCAAAAAATAAAGTCTGCCGAACAAGAAGACGGACTTTATTTGACCCCTACCGATCCCCGGCACATCGCTCACGCACGCACTTCTCCGATCCGAAAGGCCTTCTCTCCCATCGCATGAAGCATTTTCTCTGCCGTTTCGAGGCGCTCGGGCGGCGCGAGGGCAATGAGCCCGATGCCGAGGTTGAAGGTCCGGCGCATATCTTCTTCGGGAACGTCGCCGAGCCTCTGGATCAATCGGAAAATCGGCGGCCGTTCCCAGGCGTCATAGTCTACCTCGAAGCCCAGGTCCCCGGGGATGACGCGCGCCGTGTTGCCGGGGATGCCGCCGCCCGTGACGTGAACGAACCCGTGGACGCAGTCGGAGGCGGCGAGCGCCTGAACCGGCTTGAGGTAGGACCGGTGGACCCGCAGGAGCGCCTCTCCGATCGTTTCCCCGCCAAGCGCTTCGGGCGCGTCGTCTACGTCGTAGTGCGCAAAGAGCACCTTTCGGGCAAGGGAATAACCGTTCGTGTGCAACCCGGTCGAGGGGAGCCCGAGGAGCACGTCGCCCGGTCGAATGCGGCTTCCGTCGATGATCCGGCTCTTCTCGACGACGCCCACGATCGTCCCGGCGAGGTCATATTCCCCCTCGGCGTACAGGCCGGGCATCTCCGCCGTTTCGCCCCCGATCAGCGCGCATCCGTTTTCCCGACAGGCTTTCGCGAAGCCGGAGACGACCTGTTCCGCCACGTCCGGGACGAGCGTTCCGGTCGAGTAATAATCCAGAAAAAAGAGCGGCTTCGCCCCGCACACCGCAATGTCGTTCACGCAATGGTTCACGAGGTCCTGCCCCACCGTGTCGTGCCGACCCACACGAAACGCGACCTTCAGCTTCGTGCCCACCCCATCGACCGAAGAGACGAGCACGGGGCGTTCATAGCCTTCGAGGTCGAGTTCGAAGAAAGCTCCGAACGCGCCGATATCGGCCAGCACCCCCGGCGTGAACGTCTGCCGGACGAGCGGCTTGATGCGGCGAACGGTTTCCTCGCCGGCATCGATGTCGACGCCGGCCTCGCGGTAGGTGGTCATGGCTCGGGGGATAAAAAAGAAGGACGTGGAAACGGCGCGTCGGACCTCGACCGCCTTCGCCGATAAAATATGGATTTTCGGGACGGCATTTGTCCACGTTCCGTAAAGAATACCAACGAGAAGAAACCACTTTTTCTCGGAGCGCCCTTCTTACCCGCGTTTGAAGACGGAACGTCCCAGATGTGCCTGAAGCTTGGCCTGCCAGCGTTGCCGGAAGGAAAGCCCGAGGGGGCGGGACCAGAGGTCATAGTCGCGTCGTTCGATCTCGTTGAGCACCTCGAGTGCGCCGTGCCACCAGCGTTTGAGCGACCGGGCATACCGGGGCTCGAGTTCCTCGATCAGCGGCCGGCCCTGAGCAAAGGCATCGCGGGCGCGAATGACCTGCTTCCACAACGCGCGCCTGGTCCTGGCGTCCCTTCCCCCTTCACGGAAGGCCTCGAGCCGGGCGTCTGCCTGGTCCAGGTCCGAAAGCGGGAAGAAGAACCAGTCCCGGGCCAGATCGTCCCGTAGTGCGGCAAGACGCCCCGTGAGAAAGAACCCGAACGCCAGATCCTCGATCCACGGACGCTGCCACCGGCCCTTCGCCCCGGCCATCGCGGCAAGGAGACGCGCGTGCGCCCCCACCCACAGGTCCGAGAACGCCCGAAGCTCGGCGGCGTCGGCAAACCGGACTTGCGCGCCGAAGCGCCGGGCCGCACGCACCTGATCGGCCAGCCCGCCGAGGGGCAACCCTTCCGCCTCGCACGCCCGGTACGCCGCCCGCGCGACCTCCTCCGGCACGAGCGAAATCACCCGCCCCGCCTCGACCTTCTGTGCCTGCGCCTCGAAGCTTGCTCCGGCGCGCTCGAACGCGGCGCCCGCGCGCGGGCGAAAGAGCGCCCGATGCCAGCCCCACAGGGCCTGCGCCGCGACGCGCTTTGGGCCCCGCCAGGGCGTTTCGAGAAAAGGCGTCGGAAGTCCTTCGGATAAGGGGGCGGACATGAAAGGCGGAAGGCTGAATCGAATTCGCTCGCCAAAATATCGATTTCCGGAGAAAGAGACGTTGCAGCGGACAAAAGAAGGCCCGGTCCCCCACCAAAAGACCGGGCCTTCACATCACCCATCGATGTGCATAACAGGAGACGCATTGCCGGAAGAGTGACGGCGAGGCGTCTCCGTTTAAGAAAGGCTCCGAGAAAAATCGAGCGGGCGGGCCGGACGTCGTTCATCACGCCTTCCTGCGCCACGGCGGGTCGGTGCGGGTGAGGAAGGCCTCGATGCCCGCCCGGCAATCCTCCGTGCCCCGGGCAAAGGCGTTCATCTGACGCGCGTACGCGAGGGCCTCGCGCAGTCCCATGCCCGGCACGTGCGCAAGCATCTCTTTGGTGAGCGCCACCGCCGAGCCGCTCGTCTCCGTGGCCATCTCGCGCGCAAGTTCTGCCACCGCGTCGTCGAGATGCCCGGGCGGAACGACGCGCGTGATGAGCCCGATCTCAGCGGCCCGTTCGGACGTGATGAGGCGTCCGCGAAGCATCAGATCCCGCGCGGCGCTCTCGCCCAGCTTCCGCAGCGTGAACACCATCACGATCGCCGGGACGAAGCCGATCCGCACCTCGGTGAAGCCCATCTTTACGCCTTCGGCAGCGATGGAGAGATCACACACGGCGGCAAGCCCGCATCCCCCGGCTATGGCGTGCCCGTGCACCTTTGCGATCACCGGCTTCGGGTGCAGATAGATGCTTTCGAAGAGCTCGGCCAGCCGGGAAGAGTCGGTCAGGTTTTCGAGTGGCGCGGCCCGTTGAAGCGCTTCGAGCGCCGCCAGGTCCGCACCCGCCGAAAAGGCCCGCCCGGCGCCCGTGAGCACCACAACACGGACGGCCTCCTCCCCCGCCGCGCGCGCGAGCGCATCGCGGAGCGCCTCGACGAGCGCATCGTTGAGCGCATTGCGCTTGTCGGGACGGTTCATCGTCACCGTCGCCACGCCGTCCGCGACGTCATAGCGCACGATCGGTTCGTTTTCCATACGGGTTTCGGTTGGGTTCATCATCCCGCAAAATAGCGATACAACGGCCAGAGTGCACGAACGACCTCGAGCGCGTGCTGCACGAGAGCACCGCGCCACCGAAGCACGTCCGACCGCGCAAAGGTGCGACGCACCCAGAGGCTCTTCGCTTTCGACATCTCTTCCGGGATCGACGGTAAGGGAGCCCTGTAGACGACCCGTTTCCGGCCGGTTTCGATGATTGTTTGATATTGCAATAACGGATTCAAGAGGCCGAGGAACGTCTCCGGCTCCCGGACCATACGGCCACGAGCCGAAGAGAGAATCGTCCCCATTCGCTCGCCCACGAACAGCCCCACCGTGAAACCGTCGGGGCGGATCGTATGCGCCAGCTGCACGTCCGTCAAGCGCCGGCGCCCCGGACGATAGAACGACAGCCAGAGATGATGATGACATCCGCCCGCCCCAAAATCATTCTTCAGGAGCCGGCTGAAAACGCCTCGTTCGGTCTCGAACGCAAGCCGGTTCGGAAGCACGAACGACACGACGAGATCGTCCCGGTATCGCTGGAAAGGGGTCGTCAGGTGCGCCCGGATGGCGGCTCTCTCCTTCCGGTACTGCTCGATGTGAGGGCGCGCACGGAGCCGTTCGAGCACCGCAAACGCCTCGTCCGAGAAGCCCTCGAAGCGGAGGTCGAGGACCTCCGGTACGCGCAGCGCTTCGGCGGGGACGAGCGCCGGGTCGATGAGGGCGCGGTCGAGGTCAAACATGGGCGAGCAGGCGTTCCTTGAGCGCCGCCGGTGTCGGAGCCAGCGCGGCTGCGTTCGTCGGACGATGCATGAGCGCGGCCAACCGTTCGGGCGTCTCGGGAGAGAAGCCGAGGACCCGCTCGACCGTTTCGGGAAATTTCGCGGGGTGGGCGGTCGCCAGGACGACGGCGGGCGTCGCATCGCCCGTCTCGGCGCGATACCGACGCACGGCTTCGAGCCCGACGGCCGTATGCGGGTCGGCGAGATATCCGGTCTCCTCATACACCCGCCGCATCGACGCCACGGTCGCCCGGTCGGCCACGCTCGTGCCCCAGATGCGCGCCTGCATCTCCTCCGGGCCGAGCAATGCGGTGATCCGCTCAAAATTGCTCGGCGCCCCCACGTCCATCGCGTTCGAGAGCGTGCGGCGCGAGGCTTTCGGCGTTTCCGCCCGTCCGGCGAGCACGTTTGGGAAGAAATCGTTGGCGTTGTGCGCAGCCAGGAAGCGACGCACGGGCAGGCCGCTCAGCGCCGCGAGCAGCCCCCCCGTGAGATTGCCCAGATTACCGCTCGGGACGGAGAAAACGACCTCCTCTCCTCTTTGCCGTCCCGCCCGGAAATAGTATAACATCTGCGGGAGGAGCCGCCCGATATTGATCGAATTGGCCGAAGAGAGGCCCAGCGCGGCCGTCTCCGGATCGACGAAGGCGGCCTTCACCATGCGCTGGCAATCATCGAAAGTCCCGGCGACGGCGAAGCTCCTCACGCCGGGACGGCGCACGATCAATTGCCGCTCTTGCGTCGGGCTGACCTGTCCTTTCGGATAAAGGAGGACGACCCGGATGTTGTCCATCCCCGCAAACCCGTCGGCGACGGCGCTGCCGGTGTCCCCGGACGTAGCTACGAGGATGGTGAGCCGCTCGTCGGACGCTTCGAGGAAATGCCCCATGAGCCGGGCCATCGCCCGCGCGCCAAAGTCCTTGAACGAGAGGGTCGGGCCGTGAAAGAGTTCGAGCACCGAAACGCCTTCCCAGCCTTTTCCCAAAAGCGGGACGAGCGGGACGGGGAACGAAAAGGCGTCGCGGGAAAGTGCGGAGAGGCGATCGGGCGGAACCTCGGCGGCAAGCCATCGCGTGAGCACTTCGGCGGCGAGGGCGGGAAAGTCGGCGGCTTCGCGAGGGATCTCGGGCGGAATCACCGGAATCGATTCCGGCACGAAAAGACCGCCGTCCGGCGCGAGCCCCGTGAGCAGCGCTTCGCGGAAAGAGACGCCGCGCGCGCCCCCGCGGGTGCTTCGATACGTAATGCCTCGTTTCATCATCAGATCGATTGAACGCCTTCGTCATTCACTTCCGTGGCGATCCCACGCGCTTCGATGCCGGCGCTCCGGCTTGCCGACACCATCGCGTCGCGGACGTGTTCCGCCGCCGCCCGCGTCTCGGCCACGGCGAACATCGCGGGGCCCGAGCCGCTGAGGGCGCATCCGAGCGCGCCCGCCTCCATCGCCGCCGAACGCACGGCGTCATAACACGGCAACAGCTTCGCCCGCACCGGCTCGACGAGCACGTCGGCCATGATGCAGCGCCCGACGGTCTCCCAGTCCCCGGCGTGAAAGGCATCGATCATGAACGCCAGTTCGGAAGCGTTGTGCACGGCGTCGTCGAGGGGCACGTGTTTCGGAAGAATGGCGCGCGCCTGCCGGGTGAGCACCTGCACGTTCGGCAGGATCACGGCCATCGGGAGCGCGCGTGGCAGCGATATGCGGCGGCTCCGCATCGGGTCGTTCGAGGAGACGAGGATCAGCCCGCCGAAGAG
Organism: Rhodothermales bacterium; assembly: GCA_026984335.1. Classification (GTDB taxonomy): domain Bacteria; phylum Bacteroidota; class Rhodothermia; order Rhodothermales; family ISCAR-4553; genus JALSSK01. Next base: position 15,712 of record JALSSK010000059.1, on the reverse strand, counting down.
CGCCGGGAGCACGTTGTCGCCGTGGCGACTGCCCGCCGCCACCGCTTCGCCTTCGAGGACGGGATCGACGAGGGCGGCCTTGTCGAGCGGCGCGCCGAAGAGCAGGTTGGCCGCCCAGGCGCCCGCCACGGCGCTCGCCGCCGAGCTGCCGACACCCGAGCCCGGCGGGATGCCCTTCCGTATCCGAAGCGCCATCCCCTCCGTCGCGCCGAGGGTGCGAAGCACGGCCTGCGCCGCCACCGCCGCCGTATTCCTGGCCGGGTCGGTGGGAGCGCGCCAGTCCAGCGCACGCTCCCCGATCTCGATGCGAACTCCCGGTTCCGTCTCCCGCCACGCCTCCACCACGTCGCCCCAACCGGAGATGCACAGCCCGAGCGCGTCGAAGCCCGGCCCCAGGTTCGAAAGCGTGGCCGGCCCCCACACGGTGACGGTGGCCGAGGCGGGCGAATCGTCGCGACGGAGCGGGCTGCCGGAATGCACGGGCGTGAGGAATGAGCGTGACGGATGACAGCAATGCAACGCTTCAACGTTCAAACGTTCCGGCGTCCCACCATCGTTTTCAATCGAGGTCGCGTTTGCCCTGAAGGAATTCCTCCGCTACCCGCACCATCTCCGCACTCCCGATATAAAGCGGCGTCCGTTGATGCAGCTCACGAGGCTTTTTCCGGAGAATGGGCGTCCGCCCGTCCGTGGCGACCCCGCCCGCCTGCTCGACGATAAAGGCCATCGGGTTGGCCTCGTACATTAATCGGAGCTTCCCTTCGGGGCTGCTCTCCGTGGCGGGATAGATGTAAATGCCGCCTTTGAGGAGATTCCGATGAAAGTCGGAGACGAACGAGCCGATGTACCGGGTCTTATACGGGCGACCGGTTGCCTCGTCCTTCCGCTGCACCCACTTGATGTATTTCTTGAGACCGCGTTCGAAAGAATTATAATTCCCTTCGTTGATGGCGTACATTTTCCCGGTCTTCGGCGTGCGAATGTTCGGATGAGACAGGAGAAATTCCCCGATAGACGGGTCGAGGGTGAAGCCGTTGACGCCGTGTCCGGTGGTATAGACGAGCATGGTCGAGGAGCCGTAGACCACGTACCCCGCGCCGATCTGATCCACGCCGGGCTGAAGGGCCGCTTCGAGCGTCGCTTCGGTAGCGCCCTCGGGCAGGCGGTAGATGCTGAAAATCGTGCCCACGGAGACGTTCACCTCGATGTTCGAGGACCCGTCAAGCGGATCGAGGAGGACGATGTACTTACCCGAGCTGTCGCCGTTGGTGCGGATCGGGATGGCTTCGGCGTGCTCCTCGGAGCCGATCAGACAACACTCGCCGCCGCGCTTGAGCGCCCGGACGAACTCCTTGTGGGCGAGGGCGTCCATCTTTTTCTGCACCTCCCCCTGCACGTTGATCTCCCCCGTGTTCCCGTAGATGTCCACGAGCCCGGCGCGGCGCATGTCGTGGTTGACGATCTTCGCCGCCACCGAGATGTCGCGGAGCAGCCGGGAGAAGGCCCCGGTGGAATGCGGCAACGATTCCTGACGCTCGATGATGAACTGTTCGAGGGTCTTGAACCTTCCGAGATCATTGCCGGTGGATGCCGTGTTCGTATCGATCATTCCTTGAGTCAACCATAAATCGTTTTGAGAGGGCGCACTCCGTCTCCAAAAAGATAGGGAAAAGCCGGAACCGCTTCCAATGCCCGGACAAGGCTTCTTTCACCGAAGGCTGACCGCCGTCCGGGGCACGCGGGGGTGAAGCAAAAAGCGCAGGGGGACATCCACGCGTTCGCGCCAGGCGGTTTCCGAGTGAGGCGCGCCGGGAAACCGTTCCGTCATAAGATTCACGTCCCGCACGTAGCCCGCGCGGAGAAAGAGCGCGTCCACTTCGCGCTGGATATGCTCGTACGCGCCGATATGCGCCTCGACGCCGTAATCGAAATAGACCACGTGCGTGTGCGGATCGGGGATGCGTTCCTTCAGGTAGGGCAGCATCACCTTGCCGCCGACGGTCCAGCTCGTCGACAGGCAGGCCGCGCCGCGGAAGACCTCCGGATATTCGCACAGCGCATACAGCGTGACCAGCCCGCCCATGCTCGAACCCATCATGAACGTATACGGGCGGCGTTCGAGCGTCCGATAGCTCGCATCGATGAACGGCTTGAGTTCATATACGATAAACCGGAGATACGCGTCCGAGCTCGGAGGTCCGCCGTACGTCTGAATGAAGCGTTTCCGTCGCTTTTTGCTTCCGTACCATTCAAGGGGCTTCTGCGGCATGTATTCCCGTATGCGGCGCGGCGTGTTCCAGATGCCCACGATGATGACCCCGTCGATCTCCCCGTCGCGCATCATGCGTTCGACCGTCTCGTGCACGCCCCAGGCGACCCCGCTGAACGAGAGCCGACCGTCGAAGAGGTTCTGCCCGTCGTGCATGTAGAGCACCGGATACCGCCGGCGGGGACCCGTCTCATAGCCGGGCGGCAGCCACACGTCCACCGTCCGGGGTTCGACCCAACCGGACGCGAATTGCTCATACCGTTCGAGATGTCCTTTCACCAACTCGCCGAGGTTCGGCCTCGCGCAACTTCTTCTTTCACGACGCCCCGGCAGACCTGTTGACGGGCCTTCCCGGGGTTGAGGCGCGCAAACTACGAAAAGCCGCGTCGAATCGAACCCTTCGTCCCGATGCTTTCGCGTGATGCGTACTATTCTCAATTTATTATTAACATGACCGGGAGCCTTTTGCCCGGATGCGTCTATCATGGCGTCGATTTTTTCGCGCCCGAGCTTCGACCCGTCTCAGGACGCCTCGAACCTCGCGTTCCTTTTTCCGCCCCAAACCGCCCGCTCATGAACATTCTCTGCATCGCTTCCTACTTCAAGGGAACGACCTTTATGGAGGCCTGTCATCGCCTCGGCCATCGCGTCTTCCTCCTCACGGCGGAGAAACTGCGAGACGAAGCCTGGCCCCGGGATGCGCTCGAAGACCTTTTCTTCTTTCCCGGCGACGAGGACACGTGGAAGCGTGAAGATCTGGTTGCCGGCGTCAGTTATCTGGCCCGCTCGATCCGGTTCGACCGCATCGTGCCCCTCGACGACTTCGACCTCGAGAAAGCCGCCTTCCTCCGGGAGCACCTTCGCGTGCCGGGCATGGGCGACACGCGCACCCGGTATTTCCGCGACAAACTCGCCATGCGCACGCAGGCGCGGGAGCACGGCATCCCCGTCCCGGAGTTCGTGCACGTCCTCAACGACGACGAAATCCGCCGCTTCACCGAAACCGTCCCGCCGCCGTGGGTGCTCAAGCCCCGTTCTTCGGCTTCGGCGGCGGGCATCAAAAAAGTTCGCTCCGCCGAACAACTCTGGAAAGCGATCGAAAAGCTCGGCGACGAACGCTCCTTTTTCCTCCTCGAACGCTTCATCCCCGGAGACATTTACCATGTGGACTGCGTCGTCTTCGACGAGCGCGTGGTCTTCGCCCGCGCCCACCGGTACCTCGTCCCGCCGCTCCGGGTGGCCCACGAAGGCGGCATCTTCGCCACGGCAAACCTCCCGTACGACGCCCCCGAAGAAGCGCCGCTTCTCGCAATGAACGAGGCGGTCATCGGCGCGATGGGTTTGCGCGCGGGGGTCTCCCACACCGAGTTCATCCGCGCCGGGGAGGGAAGCCTCTTCTTCCTCGAAACGTCGGCGAGGGTGGGCGGCGCGCATATTGCGGAGATGCTCGAAGCCTCGAGCGGCGTCAACCTGTGGGCGGAATGGGCGCGCATCGAGACGCTGCCTGAGGGCGAAACGTATACCCTCCCGGAGATCCGGCGCGACCACGCAGGCGTCATCATCTCCCTCGCTCGGCAAGAACGCCCCGACCTCTCCGCCTATGACGATCCGGAGATCGTCTGGCGCATGGAGAAACCCTTTCACGCCGGACTCATCGTGTGCGCTCCGGATCATGACCGGGTGCAGGCGCTCCTTCATTCGTACATCGAGCGCTTCTACCGGGATTTCTTCGCCACGGCTCCGGCGCTCGACAAGCCGAACTCCTGACCGGCAGACCCTCGAGGACAAGAAAGCGTTCCGGCATGGAAACCTGATCAAATAGAAGCGTAAAAACCTGACATCGGAAGGCGCAACCTCACGGTATTATGATATTTCCGCGTGAAGGTGCGATCCGTTCCTTCCAACCGATCGAGCGCCGGCTTCCGGCCATAGTCTACCCGTCGTTCCGGGAATGCCGAAGCCGGTGTGCCCGTCTTCCACTCACTGGGTCATAACGATGCGTGCACTCCCGGGACTCCTCCTCTTCTTTTTTCTGTTGTCCCCCGCCCGCGATCTCCGAGCGCAGGACGACAGAGTCGGCTATTTGAAAGTGGATCACACGGTCTTCTCCGGACCGAACGGGGTGGCGATCAAAAAGCTTCCGCGCGGCACGAAGGTCAAAGCCATACCCGTTTCCGAACCCTCTCACTGGTTCCTCATCTATACGGTCGTGGGCGATCGGGAACAACGTATGGGATATACGATGGACCCATGGCTCACCGAGACGCTTCCGCCCGGCATGAAGGAAGCCGCCGACCCGGCTGCCGGTCAAGCGCAACCCCCTCCGGCCTCGGTCCGGTCGCTCGAAGCCGGGCAGACGCGGTATCTCCACTCGTTCAGCAACGTCCGCGCCGCTCCTTCGATCGCGAGCCGGGTGGTGGCCCAACTCCCTCCCGGCAGCGTCGTCGAGATCGTTGAAACGGAAGGGAAGTGGGCGCTCGTCCTCCCCGCTCATGCTCATGACGAAGGTTCGCGCGAGACGCTCACCCCTCTCGGCTACGTCTCCCGCGCCCTGCTCAAGACCGAGCCCCCGGCCCAGGAGCAGGAGACGCTCGTTTATGTGACGCGGTCCGGGAAAAAGTACCACCTCAAGGACTGCCGCTACGTGCGCAACGGTAAGTTCGCCCTCACCCTCGAAGAGGCGCACGCGAAGGGCTACGAAGCATGCAAAGTATGCCGTCCGCCCAAACGGTGATTCGCAGCCGGCGCGCTCATGCCAGGGTCAATCCGCCAGTTCGGGATAGGCGGTCTTGAGTTCAGCCATCACGCCCCGTGTGTGGGAAGCAGTCGCGTCCGGGGCGTTAAGGTCGGCGGCAAGACGGCGGAGGTCGTCCGGAGTGTCGACGTCGTACCACATCGGAAGCACCGTCGTGGCCGCGCGCGTCGCCGAGCAACGTCCGAGCGTCTGCCGAAAGACGTCGCCGTGGCTGTACGTCATTCCTTTGAAGACACTCGTGTACGGGGCGTTCATACCCAGCAGGTAATAACCGCCGTCGTCGCTGGGACCAAGGCAGAGCGCCTGCGGTCCGGCGAGCGCGGCGAAGGCCTGCTCGATGAAGGCCGTCGGGAGCGTGGGATGATCCGTTCCAATGATCACGACGCGCTCATACCCTGCCGCGAACGTCTCGACGAACGCCGCCGCCATCCGCTCGCCAAGCCCGGCCCCCCGCTGCCGGTGCACGCTCACGCCCGGAGGCACGAGGCCGTCCGGGATCGGCTCGGCGGGAGGGCCGAGATAGAGCCGCACGTCGACGCCGAGCCTGCCGTACTGCGCAAGCGCATCCCTTAGAAAAGCCGTGTAGAGCCGACATGCATCCGCCTCCGTGAGCACGGTCGTCAGTCGGGTCTTCACCCGTCCGGGGTGCGGAATCTTCGCAAAAACGATCAGCGCCTGAGTGCGTGCGTCCGGGTCCATTGCTTCGGGTGTCATTAAAAATGCGCGTGAGCGCCTCACGGCGCCCCGACCATTCGGTGGACGATGGCCGCCAGCGTCTCCACCGTACGGTCGATGTCGGCTTCGGTATTGTCTTTCCCGAGCGAGAAACGGAGGGCGGCGGCGGCCGTCTCGGGCGGGCGACCGAGGGCCAGGAGCACATGGCTCGGCGCGACGGCGCCGCTCGTGCAGGCAGACCCGGAAGAAGCACAGATCCCTTCCACGTCGAGATTGAGAAGCAGCATCTCTCCGTCCACGGGGCGGTCCTCACGCGGAGGAAAAGCAATGTTGAGGATGTGCGGCGCGGAAGCTTCGTCCTCGAGAGGGGTGTTGCAGACGAAGCGATCTCCGAGCGCTTCACGCAGGAGGCGATACAGCCGGCGGCGCAGGTCGGCGACATGCGCGAGACGAGCGTCCGCCTCGGCCAGGGCGAGCGCGAGCGCCTCGGCCATGCCCACGATGGCGGCCACGTTCTCCGTCCCGGCGCGGCGGCGGCGTTCCTGAGCCCCTCCTTCGATGAGGGCGCGGAAGTCGGAGCCGCCCCGCACATAGAGCGCGCCGACCCCTTTCGGACCGTAAAACTTGTGCGCCGAGAACGAGAGCGCATCCACGCCGAGGTCGTCGACGGAGAGCCGGAAGAGGCCGGCGGTCTGCACGGCGTCGGTGTGGAAGGCGACCCCTTTTTCCCGACAGACCTCGGCCACGGCCCGGACGTCCGTGAGCGTGCCGACCTCGTTGTTCGCGTGCATGAGCGAGACGAGCCGCGTTTCGTCCGTGATCGCCTCGGCCACCCGTTCCGGCCTCACGGCGCCGCTCGCCTCCGGCGTGAGCGTCACGACCGGGACGCCTTCGGCGGCGAGCCGCTCGGCGACGCGAAGCACGGCTTCGTGCTCGGCCCTCGACGTGACGACCCCGCACCGCTCGCCCCGGTGCAACCCGCGAAGCGCCGCATTGTCGGCCTCCGTGCCGCCGCTCGTGAAGATGATTTCGCCCGGCTCGGCCCCGAGCGCCCCCGCGATGCGCTCGCGACTCTCCTCCACGGCGAAGCGCGCTTTCCGTCCGAGAGCGTGCACCGAAGATGCGTTCCCGAAATGCTCACGTAGCAACGGAAGCATCGCTTCGAACACGCGCGGGTCGAGCGGCGTGGTGGCGGCATGATCGAGATAGACGCGTCGCATCCTGTTTTCGAATTATGAACAAAACGTGCGCTCCGGAAACGCCGGAACCTCCTTCCTGATTCCAGGATTCGTATTATTGCGCGGTTTTTTACCTGGCGCGTCACCCACGCCTCTTCCCCCCTTCAACCTCGCGTCTCACCTCCGAACGGCCCGTATCGGAGTCTTTTGTATACGGGGACGGCTGCCCGGCAGACCCGTCTCCCCTTTCCCACCCGGCACCATGGACAAACTCGTCATCGAAGGCGGGCATACGCTTCGCGGGACGCTTCCCATCAGCGGCTCGAAGAACACCGCGCTGGCGCTCATGGCCGCCGGCCTCCTCGGCGACGGCCCGACGACCCTGGAAAATATCCCGAACCTCCGGGACATCAATACGTTTGCCCGCGTCATCGGAGTCACCGGCGCCGAAGTTGCCTTCGATCCGGTCGAACACGTGCTCACGGTCGATCCGACGACGCTCGAGTATCCCGAAGCGCCGTACGAGCTCGTCAAACGCATGCGCGCTTCTTTCTACATGCTCGGTGCATTGCTCGGTCGCGTGGGCGAGGCGCGCGTCTCGCTCCCCGGGGGATGCGCCTGGGGGCCGCGACCCGTGGACCTTCACCTCCGGGGGATGGAGGCTTTCGGGGCCTCCGTCGCGCTCGATCAGGGCTACGTGGTGGCCCGCGCGCCCGGCGGGCGGCTCCCCGGCGGCGTCTTCCGCCTCGAACCCTCGAGCGTCGGCGCGACGATTAACCTCGTGCTCGCCACCGTGACCGCGCGCGGCGGCTCGCGCATCGAGAACGCCGCCATCGAACCGGACGTCGTCGTTTTCTGCGACGCGCTCCGGGCCATGGGCGCCCGCATCGACGGCGTGGGCACGCGCACGCTCGAGATCGAAGGCGTCTCGTCGCTCCGTCCCGTCACCTTCCGCAACGCTTCGGATCGGATCGAGCTCGGCACCTTCATGATCGCCGCGGCGCTCGCGGGCGCCCCCGGCGAGACGGTCCGCCTCTCGCACGCCGACCCCGGTCACCTCGGCGAGGCCTTCACGGAGGCCTTCCTTCGCACCGGCGCGGGCTTCCAACCCGGCCCGGACTTCGTCGAGGTCGTCGCTCCCGAAGAGATCCGTCCGGTGTCCATCGAGACGGCCGTGTACCCCGGCTTCCCGACCGACCTCCAGGCACAGTGGACCGTCCTCATGACGCAGGCTTCCGGCAATTCGAAGATCATCGACAACGTTTACTTCGACCGCTTCAAGCACATCCCCGAACTCCGCCGCATGGGCGTCAACGCCATCGTCATCGGGAACGAGGTGGTCATCGAGGGGAAAATTCCCATCCAGGGCGCACAGGTGATGAGCACCGACCTCCGGGCCAGTGTCTCGCTCGTGCTCGCGGGCCTCGTGGCCGAAGGTGAGACGCACGTGCTCCGCATCTACCACCTCGACCGGGGTTATGAGAACCTCGAAAACAAGCTAGCCGCCGCCGGCATCCCCATCCGCCGCGAACGGTACGACGAGTTCGCCGACCCCGTGCTCGAACACCCGCACGACGCCTGAGCGACTCGCGCGCCACCGTGATTGTTATGGCTGAACCATCCGAACTCGCCGCCTATCTCGAGACGCTCGTTCGTCAATTCGAACATCCGGATTTTATCCTCACCGATCCCATCTCGATTCCACACGGCTTCGATGACCCGGCCGACCGGGAAATTATCGGGCTCTTCGCCGCGCTCCTTGCCTGGGGGCAGCGCAAGACCCTGCTGCGGAAGATGGAGGATTTGTGCGAGCGGATGGACTACCGTCCCCACCGGTTCGTCCGGGATTTCGACGAGGTGCGGGACGCCCGGAAACTCGCCGGTTTCAAGCATCGCACGTTCCAGCCCATCGATGCGCTCTGGCTCACGAAGAGCCTGCAAGCCGTCCTCCGGCGCTACGGCTCGCTCGAAAACCTGTTCGCGCGCCACCTTCCGCCCGAGGCTTCGGACGTGGGTCCAGCCCTTCAGGGCTTCAGCGAGAGCGTGCTGACGGCGCTTCCCGGCGCCCCGTCCCGGCTCCGGAAACACCTCGCCCGCCCGAGCACCGGAAGCGCCTGCAAGCGGCTGAACATGTATCTGCGGTGGATGGTTCGCAGCGGCCCGGTCGATCTCGGCCTCTGGACCCGGATCCGTCCGGATCAACTCCTGCTCCCCCTCGACGTGCACTCGGGGCGTCAGGCGCGCGCGCTCGGGCTGCTGACCCGCAACTCCGACGACTGGCGGGCCGTTCTCGAACTGACCGAAGCGTGCCGTTCCTTTTCCCCGCACGATCCTGCGCGCTACGACTTCGCGCTCTTCGGCCCCGGCGCCTTCGGCGTCCCCCTCGACCCTCGCTTCATCGTCCGTTCGGAAGCCCTCGATAGAGGTCGTTGACCCGTTTCCGCCAGAGTAAAAGCTCCATCTCGACGGCTTCGAGCCGTTTTCCGGGGTACTGCCCGGCGAGATTACGGCGTTCATACGGATCCTTCGCCACGTCGTAGACTTCCATGGGCCGACGCCGATAGTGATAGATGAACTTTTTCGCGCCCTCTCGCAGGGCCATCGACTGATTCTCGATCCATCCGGAATGATACAGCTTGCGGTTCGCCGGCACGGGCGTGAAGAGCGACTGGCCGGGCAGGCGCCCCTCTTCGAGCCTGAAGCCGAGCGCTTCCGCCACGGTCGGGAGGACGTCCGTTTGCTGACGCGGGCCGGTGATGCGCCCGCTCCGGGGAAAGAGCGTGGGACTGAAGATCAGCGCCGGGACCCGCAGCCCTTCCTCCCAGATCACTGCGCTGTGAAACCGCCGCCCGTGCTCGGCAAATGCTTCTCCGTGATCCCCCAGGATGACGAAAATCGTCTCCTCGATCATCCCGCGCGCCTCGAAAGCCTCAAACAGATCGGCAAGAAAACCATCCGTATAGGCGACCGTGTTGAGGTATGCGTTGAGATCCGGATCGTCTTTCGTGAAGGTGCGCCGTTCGAAGGAGATGGGCGTTTGATAGGGATGATGCGAAGTCAGGGTCAGATAGGTCAGGAAGAAGGGCCTCCCGGCGGCCCGCTGCCGGTCCACCCATGCGAGGCTCGGCTTCATCATGATGCGATCCTCGGAGCCGAAATAGTTCACCCGGAAAAACCCCTCATCGGGATAATCGCCGTCGCCAAAAGTCTCCTCGAACCCCATTTCATCGAGCAAGGCATCCTTCCGCTCGAAGTCGAGTCGGGCGGGAGTGAAGAAGGCCGAGGCGTATCCGAAAGGCGCGAGGAGGCGCGGGAGGCAGGCTCCCGGCACACGCGCCTGCTCGCCCTGGTTGATCTCAGGATAGATCCCGCACAGGATCGGCGTGAGGGCCTTGTTCGTATGCGGCGCCACGGCATACATATGCTCGACGAGGAGGGACCGACGGGCCAATGAATCGAGGAAAGGGGTGGTGTCGAGGGCCGGGTCGTACGGCGTCACCGAGCGCGCCCGCGTGGATTCGAGGATGAGGAGAACGACGTTCATGCGCCGCGCGTCCGCGACGGGGACCAAGCGCAGCCGCTCCGTGTCGAAGATCGGCGCTTCCGCCTCTGCCGGACGCGCCAGTACGTCCGATTCCCACGGCGGCTCGCTAAAAAAACCATTCACCAGCTGCCCGAAGGTGCTTCCTTTGATCGGGTTCACGTCGGAGGGCGTGTCGAAGTGCGGCAACACGAGCAGGAGCAACGCCGGGAACGCCACAGCCCCCACGCCCCGACGCCTCCGTTCCCCACGCCGCGACGACAGGTGCTCTACCAGCACGGGGGCCGCTGCGGCCAGGAACGGGAAAATCAGAAACGCCAGCTTCGGACCGCTCAGCTCATACGACATCGCAAACGAAAGATCCGACAGATTCGATAAGGAATACTTTAAGAGATACGCATCGGCAGAGAACCCGTCATCACGAAGTACCCGAAGTCCATGCTCGCCAGGACCATAAGCGCCAGGGATATGATATGAAGCAGCCCGATGCTCCACGAGCGCACCCTGCCCCGGCTGTTGTGGATCACCAGGAGCGAGACGGTGGCCAGGATAAAGATGAGAAGCAGGTCCCCACGAACAACCTCGAAAAAGGCTCCGGAGAGCCACTTCATATGGAACGAGAGGGCGAAGCGGAGAAGGCCGGCGGCTCCGGCGAAAAAGAGTAGAAACAGCGGCACGAAGGCCGTGGTCAGCGACGGCCACCGCATCATCAGGAAGGCGGCCAGGCAGAAGGCGAGCCCGCCGAGCAGCAGGGGCAACGGCGCGTGTTCGATGAAAAGCGACGTGACGAGCTTATCCTGCGCGACCGCCTGTCCCCCGTCTCGCTGAAGCACGGCGTACTTGATGAGCTTGAAGAGCACGACCTGGAGCGCCAGCGGCGTCAGGAGCCAGAGCACCCGCCGCCAGACCGCCCGGCTGACGCGCAGCCCGTCCACGAGGCGTCCGTCGATCCAGAAGCCCCACTGACTAAACCCCGAACCGCTCCCGCTCTCGTCCATGAAAGGCGGCCTCCACCCACCTTCTCGCGTGAGTCCCTGTCGTGCACCGGGAGCCGCACGCTCCCTCACTGAGCATACGTCGGCTTCGAATGAGGAAACTTAATACCACGGGAGAACAATTCGACGGAAACATACCGAGCAACGCGCGGGAGGCTGCGCTACGCTGCCGCCGTGCCGACGGCGCCATCCGGACTCGGAACGAGAGAAGACCGGCGATGGCGCGCTTCCTGGAGGGATTCGGTCAGGAACGTTCTTCAGCCGCCATCACCGGCAGGACCTCGCTGCCCACCGCATAATAGGCGCGGTTATAGTAAAGGACCGGCTTACCCGGAGCGCCCAGGTCCACGGCTTCCACCCTCCCGACGAGAATCGAGTGATCCCCGGCCTCGTAGACGGCATACGGGCGGCAATAGAGCACCGCGAGGACGTCGTTTAGAATGGGGAGCCCGTCCTCGGACGCCGGCGTGAAGGCCACGGAGGCAAACTGCTCATCGCCCGTGAGATCGGCCCGAGCGAAGCGTTCGGAGAGATGTGCCTGTTCCTCGCGAAGGACGTGCACGACGTACCGGTCGGCCTCGGTGATGATCGCATGCATCCGGGCCTCCCGGTGCACGTTAAACGTGATCAGCGGTGGATCGAGCGAGACGCTTACGAAAGAGCCGATGGTGATCCCCCGGGCCTCCCCTCCGCTCTGCGCCGTCACCACGGTCACGGGCGCAGGAACCCGCCGCATCACGTTTCGCAATACTTCACCGTCCACGTTGGTCTGCATAAATACGCCCCTCTTCATAATATAGACGGCACGTCTCTCCAGAGAGGGCGTGCCGTATGGCGGTTGAGCGAAAAGTCGCCCGTTCGTCAACTGAATACGTCCTTGAACTTACTGAAAAACGAGCGCTTTTCTTGCTCGAGGGAGGGCTTGGGTTCGAAGGAAAGGGAGGTCCGGAGTTCCTCCATGATCTCCTTCTCTTCCTTCGTAAGCGCATCGGCGGCGGGCGTCCACACGTGGAGGCGCACCAATTGGTCGCCGGCGGTTCCACCGTGCAACTCGGGCAGCCCGCGTCCCCGCATGCGCAAGACCTTTCCGGACTGTACGCCGGGATCGACCTGAAGCCGCGCGCGTCCCTTCAACGTCGGCACTTCGACTTCCGTGCCGAGGATGGCCTCCGGGATCGAGAGGTAAAGGTCGTGATAAAGGTCGAGGCCCTCACGCTTGAAGTGCTCGTGCGGCGTCTCTTCGATCTCCACGCGCAGATCGCCCGCAAGCCCGCCGCGCAGGCCGGCATTGCCCGCGCCGCGGAGCGTCACCGAATGCCCTTCGAGCACCCCCGGCGGCACGTTGATCTGAATCGTCTCCTCTCCCTTGATGCGTCCTTCGCCGCCGCAGGCCTTGCACCGGTCGCGAATGATTTGCCCCTCCCCACGGCACGAGGGGCACGGCTGCACATTGACGAACTGCCCGAAGACCGAGCGGGTCACGTGCCGGATCTCCCCGGCCCCGTGGCACGTAGCGCACGTAGTGTATCCCTCAGCTCCGTTCTCGGCCCCCGAGCCGGAACAGACCTCGCAGACTACGTACTTTTTAACCTTGATCTTCTTTTCCGTCCCCTCGGCAATCTCTTCGTACGTCAGGGGCAGCTTGATGCGAAGGTCGCTCCCCGGACGTCCCCGGCGATGAGCGCCGCCGCGGGTGCGACGACCGCCGAAGACTTCGTCGAAGATGCTTCCACCGCTGAAGATGTCGTTGAAGGCGCTGAAGATGTCGTTGATGTCGTGAAAACCGGCGCCGCCGCCACCGTTCGCGCCCAGGCCGGCATGGCCGAAGCGATCGTATCGCTGACGCTTGTCCGGGTTTGAGAGCACCTCATAGGCTTCGGCAGCCTCTTTGAATTTGGACTCGGCCTCCTCGTCGTCCGGGTTGCGGTCCGGATGATACCGGAGCGCAAGTTTTCGGTAGGCGCGCTTGATCTCCTCGACCGTGGCCGTCCGTTCGACACCGAGTATTTCGTAATAATCTCGCATGGTTGTCTGCATATTCGAAAGATGGTCCGGGGGATCCGCTCTCGGCGCCCTCAGGCGGAGACGATCACCTTGGCGTGGCGAAGGATGCGATCTCCCATGCGGTAGCCTCTCTGGAGCTCCTGAAGCACGATGCCCGGCGGCGTCCCCTCCGGCGCAGGCTGCTGCATGACGGCTTCGTGCCGCTCCTCGTCGAAGGGCTGCCCGACCGCCTCGATGGCCTCCACGCCATGCTTCGCCAGCGCATCCCGGAACTTCCGGTAGACCAGTTCGACGCCTTTCTTGAGCGAAGCGTACGCTTCCTTCCGGTCCTCGCCTTGCTCCGCCTGTTCGGCGGCCCGCACGGAGCGCTCCAGATCGTCGAGCACGTCGAGCATGTCTCGAATGACCAGGGCTTTGCCCATGTCGATGAGAAAGCCCTTCTCCACTTCGGTGCGTCTCCGATAATTCTGGAACTCCGCCGTACGGCGGAGCAATTGTTCTTTCGTGCTTTCCAGTTCGGATCGCGCGCGTTCCAGTTCCGTGGTCACAGATTCTGCGGCGGCTTCCGTCATGCCCTCTTCATTTTTTTTGGCAGGTTCGCGGTCAGCAGAAGCCGCCTCGGGTTCTACCGTGGTCTGGTCGTTTTCCGGTGTCATGTCTATGTTCGTAGTCTTGGTCGTGTTGGCAAAAAATCCTTTCGTTGGAGCCCTGCGCACGCTAGGAGGCGGAAGAGAGCCGGCTCATGTGCCGCGCCACCTCTTCGACGAGTGCGACGACCCGCGCATAATCCATACGCGTCGGACCGATGACGCCGATCGTCCCCACCGTATCACCGAATTTGTATCGAGCTTTCACGATCGAATATCGTTCGACCGTATCCACTCCCACGTGCTCACACTTGTTCTCTTTCCCGATCCGAACACTGGCGCGCCCCACCTCCACATCGCCGTCCTGTTCCGGCTCTTCGAGGAGGTAGAGCATCGTCTCGTCGTCTTCGATCAGTTCGATCAGGCTCTTGAGTTCGCCCGGTTCCTGAAACTCCGGTAATTCGATGATGTTGGGCGTGCCGCGATAAGCGACCTTCCGCTCCTCGGACACTTCGCTGAAGAGCGTCGAAGATTCGTTCAGGATCAGGCGAACGATGCCCGTACGGTCGTCGCCCAGATCACGCACGCGGGGAACGCACGTCTGTCGAATCTCTTCCAGCGTCAACCCTGCGAGGCGTTCGTTCAACAACGTCACGATCCGCACGAGTTCGTGACGGCTCAAGTCCACCCCGGACTCCATGTGGAAGATCAGGGTGCGGATAAGTCCGCCTCGCACACTCAGCACAAACATCACCCGCGTGCTCGAGAGGGGGACGACCTCGAGGCGGTCGAGCACGCCGGTGGAAAGACGCGGGCTCAGCACGACGCCGAGCAGATGCGTCAGTTCACCGAGCAGATCGGAACTGATCCGGAGCAGGTCGTCGGCCTCCCGGCGCACCGGCAGCAATTTCTTTCTCAGCGTATCGCGAACGTCTTCCGTCACCTGCACCGACTCCATCAGTTCATTGACGAACGTGCGATAGCCCAGGTCCGTCGGCACGCGCCCGGCAGAGGTATACGGGTGATCGAGATAGCCCTGCTCTTCGAGGTCGCTCATCGTATTGCGGATCGAAGCCGGACTCAGGCCGAGCGGATAGCGGCGCGACAAGAAGCGCGACCCCACCGGTCCGGCCGTGTGCACGAAGCTCTTTACCACGAGCCGGAGGATCTCCCGCTCGCGCTCGTTCAGTCTCCGAGAGGCCTCATATGTATGCTTGCTCGTATGCACGTGCGCTCATTAAGCAAAAGCCTTGCCGACTCCATGATTCCCGGCCGGGGTAGGGCGATCCCGGAGAAAAACCGGTGAGCCTATGTCATCCTGACAGGCCCTTCGCGGACGGCTCCCGGCCCGGTCGCCGTTTCCCCTGTCCTCCAACCCGGCTTTGCTCCCGGGAGTTTCCTCAGAGCTCGCGCACATCGGCCGATCCTGCCGGGACTTATCCCCAGAAAGAGAAGCGCGGCTTCCTTCGCAGGAAACCGCGCTTGCTTTTAACCCCGGGGATACGCGGGAGGACCGATGGAAAGAACCCCGTCAGTTCACGCGCTCGATCTCCATCTCACGTTTGAGCCGGATCTGTGCGCCACTCTCTGCGCGGAAGGACCGATCCTCGGTGCGCTTGCGGGGCGTGCGGACAACTGCCGCTCCCGAAGCGCCTTCCGCCCGGAAGGAGATTCCCGCCCCGCCGGCGACGGTGACGCCGTCGTAGTC
>JALSSK010000058.1 GCA_026984335.1 Rhodothermales bacterium | reverse complement strand
TGCTTTTCTTCGCTTTCTTCTTTTCGAGGAAGGCCGTCATGCGCCGGTATTTCTCCTCGTCTTCGAAGAGCACCGCCTGTATGGTCGTTTCGAGGGCGAGCCCGGCGTCGGTGCTCATCTCGTCCGAGGCGTTGAGGGCCATTTTGGCGAAGCGGACGGCGACGGCGCTGTTCTTCGCGATGCGCGCGGCGAGGGCGCGGGCGGCCGAGAGCACCTCGTCGTCCGGCACGACGCGGTTGACGAGGCCGATCGAAAGCGCTTCCGAAGCGTCGATGAGGCGACCGGTGAAGATGAGCTCGCGGGCCGCGCCGAGGCCGACGAGGCGGGGCAGCCGGTACGTGGCGCCCGCCCCGGGGATGATGCCGAGCGCCACTTCGGGCTGACCGAACCTCGCGCCTTCGCCCGCCACGCGGAGGTCGCACGCCATTGCCAGCTCGCAGCCGCCGCCGAGGGCCCATCCGCGCACCGCCGCGATCGTCGGCGCGGGGAACTGCTCGATCTCGCGGAAGAGGCTGTTGTTGATCCGGCGGAGCGCGTCGGCGCGGCCCCGCTCCCGAAGCTCGGCGATGTCGGCCCCGCTGACGAACGCCTGCCCGCCCGCGCCCGTGAAGATGAGCACGCGCACGTCGTCGCGCACGGCGAGGTCTTCGAGCACGCGCCGGACGTCGCGCACCATGTCCATGTTCAGCGCGTTTCGCACCTCGGGACGGTTGAACGTGCACACGGCGAGGCCCTGCTCGTCCACGTCCAGAAGCACGGTCGAAAAAGAAGGCGTTGAAGACATCGAGCGGCCGGGAAGGTCTGACGAAAGCGGACGCGCCAATATACCGCAATCCGGGCCGGGATGGACAGGGCACAAGATGGAGTATAGGTGGATAATGGCCCGAAAACGCCCGGACGGGGAGCTTTCGGCCAATCTGCCCCGGCGATTGGATTGCCATGTCGCCTTGCGTTATTTTGAATAAAAGTAATTATGTGCATGAAACGTCCGCCGCCCCCTTCACCGTCTCCCTCAACGTCATGATCCTGCGCGCCCTCTATCCCCGTTTCTTTCGCCGGAGCCTGGGCCCGGCCCTCATCGTAGCGCTCGCGGCGCTCTGGTCGACGCCGAGTGCGTGGGGGCAGGGCCACACGCGGGTGCTCAAGTCATGGTCCGAGCCGGTCAAGGTGGACGGGCAAGAGCTCGTCTACCGCGTCGAGGTCGTCTTCGACTACGATGCGGGGGAGGCCCGGCAGTACGTCTACGATGCGGCGGGCACGCTCATCGAACAGGAGGCGGTGACGAAGCTGCCCCGGCCCACCGCCGAAGAACTGGCGGAGGCATACACCCTCGTGCTGGCCGACGACGAACTCGGCGCGCTCTTCCGGGAGAACAACGCCGTGCTCGACGGCGGTTTCGTATTGCGGGAGGATTCGGGTCCCTGCGGTCCCGGCACCCGTTGCCTTCAGATCGAGATCCTCGCGCCCGAACGCACGCGCTCGCTTCGCTTCGTCGCCGTGGACCTGGTGTCCCGCCGGGTTGTGCACCGCAACCTTTATCCGGGCCATTGAGCGCCGCCCGGCGCACCCGCCCCTTTTCCGTCGCCCCCTTCATCCTGTCGCCTCCCCCGCATATGAAACGCCTGTCTTTATCCCTCTTCTTCAGCCTTGGTCTCATCGGCCTTCTCTGGCCCGTCTCCGCCGCCGCGCAAAGTTGCACGGGCGGATGCAATCCCGTCGCCTGGCCCGAGACGAACCCCGTCTGGGAGTTTTGCTGGATCCCGGCCTCCGCCAGTTCGGGGACCAACGGCTCCGGCATCGAGATCCGTGACGTGACGTACAACGGGCGCCTCGTGCTTAAGCGCGGGCACGCGCCCATCCTCAACGTGGACTACGATCCGGGCGGGTGCGGCTGTTTCCGCGACTGGCTCGATCAGGAGGTGACCTTCATCGCCGACGGCGTGGTCAACAGCTGTTATGCCGAGTCGACGCCGGGGACCGTGCAGACCGTCTGCGACACCGGCGGCTCGGGCGGCGACGTGGGCAGCTTCACCGGCGTCGCGTCCGAGTCGTACGCCGACCGGCTCGTGCTCACCACCCAGGCCCAAGCGGGATGGTACCGCTACACGATGCGCTGGAATTTCTACCTCGACGGTCGCATCCAGCCCGAGTTCGCCTTCGCCTCGGTGCCCGCCTCATGCGTGAACAATACGCACAACCATCACGTCTACTGGCGGCTCGACTTCGACATCGAAGGGGCGGCGAATGACTACATCGTCGAGACGAGCGATGCCGGCGCGGACCTCACCTTCGCCACCGAGACGACGCGGACGTGGGGCGACCCGCTCGACAACGTGGGCTGGTCCGTCCTCGACGCCCTGACCGGACGCGGCTACCACCTCGAACCGGGACTCGAAGATTATGAGTTGCCCGTGGACGAGTTCTCAAAGCTGGACGCTTTCTTTACGAGCTACCGCCCCAATGAGCTTGACGACAACACGTTTCAGTGCGAGATCCAGCCCAACGGCCTCGTCAACGGGGAGCCCATCGATCAGACGGACGTCGTGCTGTGGTACCGCACCGGGCACCGGCACCTCGGCGGCGACCTCGACACCTGCGACGCCGGCGGGCCGATGCTGACGCCCCTCGGCGACTGGGGACAGGACGATCAATCCGCCGTCACCGTCGCCGTCGCGCCGTTGAACCCGCCCGTCGAGATCCCGCCCGAGGGCGGAAGCTTTGCCTTCGACCTCACGGTGGTCAATACGACCACCTCGGCGCAGACGACGGACCTCTGGCTCTCGATCACGAACGACGGCGGCGTGGACGTGACGCGCGGGCCGTTCAACGTCTCGCTCGATGCGGGCGGCTCGCTCTTCCGCACGGTCACGCAGAAGGTGCCGGCAGGCGCGCCGGCGGGCACGTACACCTATACGGCCTCCGTCGGCGCATTCCCTGTCGCGGACCAGTCGGACAGCTTCACGTTCGAAAAACTCACCGGAGCGGCGGCCGCCCATCGCGGCGACGACCGCTGGACCCTCTTCGACGCAAGCACGGACACACCGGTGAAAGACGGCCAGGCGTGGGTCGCCGAAGACCTCCGGGCCAACGGCTCGCGCGTCGCGCCCGCCATCTTCAGCCTCGAACAGAATTACCCGAACCCGTTCCGCGCCACGACGACCATCCGGTACGCCCTCAAGGAACCGGCGCGGGTGACGCTCAAGGTGTACAACGCGCTCGGACGAGAGGTGCGCACGCTGGCCTCCGGCGTGCAAACGCCCGGTTTCCGCTCCGTCGTGTGGGACGGGCGTGACGACGCCGGCGCCGAACTGCCGAGCGGCACGTATTTCTATAAGCTCCGGGCCGGCGACTTCGAGAAGAGCCGCCTCATGGTTTTGCTCAAATAGCCGCTGTCCGGCCCTTCCGGTTTCATGCAAGAAGCCCTCCCCGGCCGGCCGTGGGAGGGCTTCTTTGCGTTGGGGCGTTTGAACGTCAGGGCCCTGGAGGAACGTTCAAACATTTTAACGAAGGAACGCGCTAACGAAGGAGAATCATCGTTTTCACCTGATGGAAGTCTCCGGCCCGCAGGTCGTAAAAGTACAACCCGCTCGCCATGCGTCCGGCATTCCACACCGCGCGGTGCGTGCCGGCGGGCTGCACCCCGTCGATGAGACGCGCCACCTCACGGCCCAGCGCGTCATAGACCGTCAGGCGCACGGGCACCGACTCGGGTAGATCGTACGTGATCGTCGTTTGCGGATTGAAGGGGTTGGGGTAGTTCTGGCCGAGTCCGTACGACTCCGGAATCGGCTCCTCGGCGGACGCGGCGATGAGCGCATCGAAGGTCGAGTTCCAGTTGGTCACGACGGGGCCGCTCCCGCGTTTGCCCGCCAGTTTCTCGAACGTGAAGCTGTCCGACTGATCGGCGATGGGGAACGCGCCGATGGATCCGCTCTGCGTATACGTGCCCGCCGCTGCTCCGGCCGGGACGTTCTGCGCGATGGTGGCTCCGAACGTGTCCCCCGCCGCCACGGTGATCGGGATCGGCCCCTTCGTGAAGGTGACCCCCGGCCCGCTCAAGGTGACCCACACGTCCGTCGTCGCCGAGATGGCGCCGGTATTGACGACGTCGAGGTCGTATTGATAGAGCCCGCCCGAGGCCCCGATGACGATGGGCGCATCGAGCGGCGTCACCGTGATCGTGAGATCGGCGACGGCGGCCTGCACCTCGATGTTCACCGCGTCGGAGGTCGTCTGCACGCCCAGGTCGTCCGTGGCGACGGCGGTGAGCGCATACGCGCCGACCTCCAGGCCGGTCCACGTGAACGTGTACGGGGCCTCGGTGAGCACGGCCAGGCTCGTGGTGTCGGCGAAAAGCTCGACCTGAGCCACCGCGCCGTCGTCGGTGGCATTGACGCGGATGGTGAGATCCTCGCCCTCGACGAAGACGGCCCCGTCGGCGATGTTCTGGATCGCGGCCGTCGGCGCTTCGGTGACGATGACCGTGACGGTGTCGGAGACGGTGGTCGCTCCCTGATCGTCGGTCGCCACGGCGATGAGGTCGTGCGTGTTCGTGCCGGGCTCCACCCACGTGAAGCTGTACGGGGCCGTGGTGTCCTCGCCGAGGAGCACGTTGCGCCGGAAGAACTCGACCTTCGTGATCGCGCCGTCGCTGTCGGTGGCCGTGACGTCGATGACGACGTCGGCGGGCCAGATGAAGATCTCGCCGTCCGAAGGCGCGGTGATCGTGACCGTGCCCGGATCGTTGACGACGACGTTCACCGTGTCGGAGGTCGTCTGCACGCCCAGGTCGTCCGTGGCGACGGCGGTGAGCGCATACGCGCCGGCCGGCAGGTTGGTCCACGTGAACGTGTACGGGGTCTGGGTGAGCA